>NZ_JARFPL010000027.1:0-29489 GCF_029167205.1 Candidatus Methanocrinis alkalitolerans | reverse complement strand
CATCGTAGTGGACAGCCCGGATGTCATCAACCTCTGAATGTTTATATTGTTCTAAAGCGTGCCGTATCAGATTTCGGATGGTATCCTTACTGCGAGGGATCAAGAAATTGAATATCGATTCTATCCCTTCGTATGAGACGTGGTGGTGTCTCAAGATCTGGCACATCTCAGAGATGACACCAAGAATCTGACCTATGAGATCGTCCCAGAAGCTGCCGTCCTCGGTAATAGTTTTCCGACAAGATGGACAGAGATATCTGCCCAATTTGACAGTTCCAAGATGCGATTTATGCCGAGTGTTGGCGCCGTTGTGGACCATTTGAGTGCCGCAATCGGGACACTTCGGCGGTGAGGCTTTACGAAATACTCCTTTTGCAGTAAACTCAAAGTCGTCGGGATAAGCGGCAAAGATCTCGGAAAGCCTGTTGCGATACGGAAAATTTATCAGGTTTAGGTGTATTCGGGTCATAGGAGGGTACCACTGGGTACTTCATCTCAGAAGATTAAAAAACTTTTGGGAAGGGGTATCCAGCCTCCAACTTCATCACTGGAAAAGTAGATTGTGCCCATAGCCTTACTGCGGAATGCCGGGTTCAAGACCGTATGACTGCCGAGGAAGTACTGTTAAGCGTCTTGGGTACTATGGAAACACTCTAAGCGAATAGTACTTCCCATTTCTTTTTACTGTTTTTTAATTATTCATCGAAGGCCACACAGAAGACTGCTAAATTTTTCAAAATTTTATCCCCTCACACCTCCCGAAACCTCATCCTCATCTCGAAGACCCCCTCCTCCCTCCTCTTCTCGATCTCAAAGCCCATCCCCTCGAAGAGAGCCATCATCGGCCGGTTGGTGACCAGGACCTCGGCGGAGAAGCCCAGGAGCCCCTGCCTCTTCGCGAGGTAGGTGAGGTAGGAGAGGAGCTCGCCTCCGACCCCCTTGCCCTGGAAGTCGTCGCGGACCACTAAAGCGACCTCGGCGGTGTGCATATCGGGGTTGAGGCTGTACTGGCCGACGCCGACGACCGTCTCCTGCTCGCGTTCCTCCTCGACGATCGCGAGGATCACCATATCCCTCGAATAGTCGACGGCGACGAACTCCTGCCTCACCTCCCGGGGGACGTTCCTCCTCGCCGATATGAACCTGGTGTAGAGGCTCTCGTCGGAGAGGCTGTAGAAGAAATCCTTGATCAGCGGCTCGTCGCTGATCCTGACGGGTCGCAGGAGGATATCGAGGCCCTGGCCAGAACGGGTCGTCCGATGGATGGCGAGGTGCTCGGGGTACTCGCCGCCCTTTCCGGGGATGAAGGGCTGGTCCTGGTAGATCAAATTCAGCCTCTTTGCCTCCTCGATCAGCCAGGGCTGAAAGTCCGGATGGGCGATCGCTATCAGGTCCATCGCCCGCTCCCGGATGTTTTTGCCCTGGAGGTAGGCGATCCCCCGCTCGGTGACGACATACTGAACGTCCCCACGCGTCAGGGTGACCCCCGATCCGGGGGAGAGGGCGGGAACGATCCGGGAGACGATGCCGCCGAGGGCCGTCGACGGGAGGGCGAGGATCGACTTTCCGCCCGGTGCCAGAAGGGCGCCCCGCATGAAGTCCGCCTGCCCCCCGATCCCGCTGTAGAAGGTGCTGCCTAGGGACTCGGCGGTGGCCTGCCCCGTCAGGTCGATCTCCATGGCGCTGTTGATGGCGGTCATCCTCTTGATCTTCGATATGATCAGGGGGTTATTGGTGTAGTCGATCGTCTTGAACTCGACCGACGGGTTGTCGTCGAGGTACTCGTAGGTCTCGGCCCTCCCCATGCAGAAGGAGGCGACGGTCTTTCCCCGATCGATCGATTTTCTGGAGTTGTCGACGACCCCTGACTTCATCAATTCCACGATCCCGTCGGTGAGAAGCTCGGTGTGAATCCCGAGGTGCTTTTTCTTGTGAAGGTGGGATAGGAGGGCGTTGGGGGCGTAGCCGTACCCCACCTGGATCGTCGATCCGTCCTCGATGATCCTTGCGACGTAGGAGGCGATCTTCGCGGCGGTGTCGGAGACGTCCGCGGGCCGGTACTCCAGGAGCGGCTCGTCGTAAGGGACGAGATAGTCCACCTCCTCGACGCTGATGAAGCCGTCCCCGTGGATCCGGGGCATGAACCGGTTGACCTGGGCGATGACGAGGGGCGCCATCTCCAGGGCGGCCTTGACGATGTCGACGGAGACCCCCAGGCTCATGTATCCGTGGTCGTCGGGGGGCGAGGTCTGGACGAGGGCGACGTCGATGGGGGTGATCTCGCGGCGGAACAGATCGGGGACCTGGGATAGGAAGATGGGGGTGTAGTCGGCCGCCCCCCGGTTGACGGCATCTCTTGTGCTGTCGCCGATGAAGAAGGAGTCGAGACGGAAGTTGTCCGCCAGCTTCTCATCGGCGTAGGGGGCGACGCCCAGGGACCAGACGTGGATCACCTCCGCCTCGAAGAAGGCCTTGGGGTTGCTTTTTACGTAATCGACGAGGGCCTTGAGGAGGAACTGGGGCTCGCCGCAGCCGGTGCCGATGAATATCCGGTCGCCGGGGTGGATATTCCTGAATATGGCGGGAAGGCTCGCGAACTTCTTGGGCCAGACCTCCCTCTCCCGCTCGTAATTCGAGTCGTACCCCTCTTTCATTTGATCATCTCCATCTTCCATTCCTTCTGGTTTCCCTCTGCTCTCCTCCGGGTCCCTCTGCCTTCATCTCAGAGGGTTGCGCCATCGGTAGCGTCGGCTGAACTTCTCTATGCTCTCGAAGCTCCCGATCACCGCGAGGAGGTCTCCCCTCTCCACCACAGTATCAGGGCCGACGGCCAGGATTCCTCGCCCATCCCTCTCGATGGCCGCCACGGTGCAGCCAAATTTTTTCTGAAGGTTCAGCTCCCCGAGGCTCTTCCCGACGAGCCTCGACCCAAAGCCCACGCGAAACCGGGCCATCTCCAGCTCCTCGTAGATCATGGTGAACTCCTCCTCCTCCTGCCTCTGGGCGATCCTGGCGAGCATCTGGCTTGCTACGATTGGTACCGAGGCGACGTAGTCGGCTCCGGCCCGGTAGATCTTCTCCGCCGAGCTGATGTGGTTTGCTCTCGCCACGATGAAGGCGTCGCCGTTGAGGTTCCTTGCGAGTAGGGTGGCGAAGACAACGTCAGAGTCATCGTTCAGCATTATCAGTACCGCGACGGCCTCCTTGGCCCCCGACTTCACCAGGACCTCCTCGGTGGTGCCGTCTCCTGCGACGTGCCTGAAGCAGACGTCGCATAGCTCCCTTTTATCCACCACCGAGGGGGATACCCCCCGCTCGGAGAGGACCTTGACGATCCGCCTTCCCACGTCGCCGTAACCGATCAGCATCAACGGCCCCTCCCGAGGGGGCCCGAAGGTTAGCTCCCTCAGCCGGTCCAGGGACTCGGCCACCCCCAGCGCCATCAGCACCGAATGGGACCTGATCACCTCCTCTCCCGGGATCGAGACGAAACTCCCCTTCTGCCACATCCCCACCACCCTTGCGCCCGTCTCTATCAGGACAGGGTCGCGAACCTCCTTTCCTATCAGGGGGCTTCCAGGGTAGATGGGAAGCTCTACCAGAACGCCGCCGAAGAGCTTGACTGCCCCGGGAAAGACCCCCTTTCTGGGGGGCGAGGTGATCTGGGCTATGAAGGTTCCAAGAAGGCTCTTCGGCGATATGATCCTACTAGCTCCCGCATAGCTGAGGAACCGCGCCTTCGCCAGATCTTCGGCCAGGGCCACCACCACCACGTCCGAGATCTCCCGAACCGTAAGGGCTATCTCGGCGTTCCTCTCGTCCCTCTCGTTCGCGATGAGGAGCCTGGCGGACTGGATGTTGGCGCTCGCTAGGACCCCCTTTTCGGCCGGGTCCCCCCATATCACCTGATACCTCTTGCTGATCTTGCGAGCCGTCTCCTCCGACCTCTCTATCACCAGAAAGGGGACCGTCTGTCTTTGGAAGATCTCCGCCAGAGCCTCGACTATCGGGTTGTAGCCGCAGATTATGATGTGATCTCTCATCTTCGGCGGGGCTTTTGATGGCAGCTCGTGGCTCAGCCGTTCAAGCCCCGGGGTGACGATCAGGGGCAGGGCCACGGCGAAGAGGATGAATATCCCTGAGAGGCCTACGATGGAGCTGAAGATCCTTCCGGCGAGGCTCTCGAAGACCACGTCTCCGTACCCCACAGTGGTCATAGTGGTGATCACCCAGTAGACAGCGGTCACCGTATCGGCGTTATCGAGCTGCCCCTCGCAGCTCATCAGCTCCATGAAGACCACGCCGTAGAGGGCGACCAGGAGGAGAGCCGCCAGGACGTAACAGAAGACTCTTCGCAAGAGCAATGACCCCCTCGGGTATAAGTAGGATCGATATACGTTAAAAAGATTCTGACATTCGTCCCGCAACCTTGGGGAGATCTATTTCGATCCTCCCAAGCTCCTCGATGAGGTCGTCGATCTTTTGGTCCAAGAAGCCTCCTTCATCCCAGGCGAGGACCATCGCGGCCCCCTTCATCGGGCCGCAGACGAGGCCCGCCTCCTCAAAGCGAAGGGCAAACTCTCGATGGTTGCAGGCCGGTCTCGCCCCCGCCTCCGGGCCGAGGACCTGCCATGAGAGGACGACCCACCCCGCCGCAGCAGACCTCGATATCAGATCTCGAACGAGGGTGGCGTCGTCTCTCTCGACATAGGGCGAGTCGACGAGAAGGAGCGCAGCCTCGTCGAGATCGCGTGTCAGCCTGCTAGCGCCAGAAAAACCGTCGCCGATATGAAAATTGATCTTCAGGCTCCGGCCTTTCTCAACAGATCTCCAGGCCTCTTCAACCTCGGGGCTCGTATCCCACAGCTCCGCCCGGAGGGCGAAGCCGCGCCGCCTCGCAAGCTCCAGGACGATGGCCGCTGACCCCGGATACCGCTCCAGCCGGTGAGGGTTCAAGGCGGCCACGATTTGAAAGTAGGGACTGGCCGCCAGCTCGTCCCGGACAGGCCAGAGCCGGCCGACCCCCCCTTCCCACTCCCCGCCGGGACGGAGCTGGTATTCGGGGCGTCCTGCGTGGCTCTCGACGTAGACCCGGACTCCGGCCGCCAGGAGCCTGTCGGCGACTTCAGCCAGGATGAGGTGCTTCCATACGTCACCGGCATTTCCGGCGTGGCGGAGGTGGTCGTAGACCATGGGTCCCTATAAGGCCGCCATATCTGATAAAGATCGTGGAGGGGGCGGAGGAGATGGGGGGGGCCTTTGATGGTGATCCGCCGGCTCCGTAGGCTACGCCATCATCTTATCGCCTCCAGGGGTATCGTCCCGCGGTGGACCGCCCTGGCGACGATGATTATCGGGACCATGCTCCAGGCCCTTTTTAACGATGTGAGTTTACTTTATCTTCAAGTTCGGCTGCATGAAGTTGAATTTCACTTCATAGAGCAAGACCTTCACTTGGGGTACCGCTTGAAGGGCATACAAGAGGTTTTCATCATTGGAGTGGGATATTATTAGCCCTTCCACTTGGTCACCGGAATTCGAATGATCGGTCTGGACCCACCCCATATACCGAAGGACTTGGCCGAGAGTCGTATCGGTGGACTGGTCGCGCTTTAGCTCCACCACAAGCCAACGTGGTTCGGTCCGATGCTTAGCCAAGAGATCAATCCTGCCGACTGGACAAGGAAATTCGTAACCTCTATCAGGATCGCCTTGCTCTTCATAAAGCTTCCATTCTTTTCCGAGTTCAGTGGCATCCCAATTATCTCTCAAGAATTCGTGAAGATGTCGCTCTAAGTAAAACCGCTGTTCTGGAGAGGCAGGCACGTCAGATATTTCAGGGAAACAAGATGGATCTTCGTCGTCTTCTGGATAGTCACCATAAACGTCCACTATATATTGCCCCAGGAGAGCATCCGATCCCCAAAGGTCGAGGTCCAGATCAGATGCCAGCTTGTTAAGAATCTCGTTGATCTGCTCATATTTTTCGCCGAAAGTTGTCCCACGGGCGAAAGAAGGCCAGATATTCAGCTTCTTCAGCGCCTCTTCTGACTTTCTGTTCCAGACACCGTATTGATCTGGGTGCGTGACAAGCAGAATCGCCGTCAAGATGGCCTTTCCCATACCCGGGACCATATCTACGGACTGATTGAGCCTTTGAGAAAAGGATTGGGTTTCGTCCTGAAGAACTGAAAATGCCTTGCGCAACAGGTCCATATCTTTGCAGATTTTGGACCCCATTCTATGCAACCCTGTCCAGTGACGATTATTTCGAAAAATTAAGAACTCTTTAAACTCCTCTTCACTCAGATTGCGCATATTTTCTGAAGCAAACACCGGTTGAAAGCGACTGAAAACTTCTTCCCGTGACTCTACAATTTTTGAGTATTCTGAGTCATAGATTTTGGCCCTGTTAAGCGTGCTTTTCAGTTGTTCAAGCGCGGTTTTATATGCCTCATCATCCATGGGAATTTGGTTTTCTACTTATTCCCTTTATACTGATCGGTCCGTCTACCTTATTTTCTCCAGGGGTATCGTCCCGCGGTGGACCGCCGTGGCGACGAGGGCGCCGGCGATCCCCAGATCCTCCAGTCGGTCGAGGTCCGAGGCATCTTTTACTCCGCCGCCGAGGAGGAGGGGATGGGCGGAGAGGTCGGCGGCCTTTCGGAGAAGGGGCTCATCGAGCCCTGCCGAGGTCCCCACCCGGTCCAGCGAGAGGAGGATGATCTCTTTGAGGGGGAGGGGGTTCAGCCTTCGGATCAGGTCGAGGGGGGAGACTCTGAGGGCGGGATCCCGGGCGAGGACGGCGCCCCCGAATAGATCGATGCTGACGACGACCTCTCGCTTAAAAGACGCCTCTTCGATGAAGTCGAAAGATCCCGTCTCCGTCCCCAGCACTGGCCTGCATCCGGCAGGGAGGAGGGCCAGCTCTTCGACCGACGAGATCCCGACGTCAGCCATCGTCTCCGCCTCCCGCGCGATCTCGCCGATCAGATCCAGGTTATCGCCGGTACCCATGATCCGATCGAGGTCGGCGACGTAGACCTCCTTCGGCCGCAGGAGGTCCAGGATCGCCAGGGGGTCGCAGGTCCTGACGATGGAGCTCGCCGTATCGATGGGGAGGTACCTCTCTCGCTCGCCCCGGAGGGCGTGGACCGCCGAACCGTTAAATAGGTCCAGGACAAAGACGCAGCGCGTCATGATTTCACAAGACGAGGAAGGGACGATATGAGGTTGTTGGTCAGTCCGATAAACGCCCCGGAGGCGGAGGCGGCGATGGCAGGGGGAGCAGACATCCTGGACGTCAAAAACCCCCGGGAGGGGTCCCTGGGGGCGAACTTCCCCTGGGTGATAAGGTCGGTCGCTGAGGTTTCTGGTGGAAGGGTCCCCGTCAGCGCCACCATCGGCGACTTCGACTACAAGCCCGGGACCGCCAGCCTCGCCGCCCTGGGAGCCGCATTCTCCGGCGCCGACTACATCAAGGTGGGGCTCCTCAAGATAAAAAACCGGGATGAGGCCGCGGATATGATCGGGAACATTTCGAGGGCTGTCAAGGAGTTCGATGGAGGAAAGAAGCTTGTCGCCGCCGCCTACTCCGACTGCGCTCGGGTCGGGTCGATCCCGCCGATGGAGCTGCCGGAGGTCGCCTGGGAGTGCGGGGCCGACGTGGTGATGGTCGACACCGCCATAAAGGACGGCATGACCACATTTCAGTTCATGAGCGAATCCCAGATTGGCGAGTTCATCTCGGCGGGCCACGACTTCGGGATGGAGGTGGCCATCGCGGGCACCATAAAGTTCGAGGACCTGGAACTTTTGAAGCGGGTCGATCCAGACATAATAGGAGTCCGGGGGGCGGTCTGCGGCGGCGATCGTTCCGGCGAGATAAAGGAGGAGCTGGTCAGAAGGATGAAGGCCGACCTCTCCTGAAGCTTTTTTATAATATTATCATCTTCGCCTTGCTGACCCCCGGGACCCTCGCCAGCCTCTTGAGCGTCTCGTCGGAGACGGGATGGTCGACGTTCAGGACCATGATCTGCTCGCCTCCCGAGGGCTTTCGGCCGACGTGCATTCCTCCGATGTTGATCTGGTCTTCGCCCAGGACGACGCAGCAGGGTCCGATGATGTTGGGCCGGTCCTCGTGGGTCGCCATGATCATGTACCCCTCGGTGGGGACGTAGACCCGGTACTCGTTGATCTGGACGATCCTCCCCTCGCTCTTGCCGTAGACGGTCCCGTAGACGGAGACCGACCCCTTCGGCCCCGAGAGGGTGAGGGTGACGAGGTTGCTGTAACCGTTGGTGGATTCGGTCCTGCTCTCGGTGAAGGCGATCCCGCATTCCTTCAGCTTCATCAGGGAGTTGACGAAGTTGGCGCTGTAGCCCAAGGCCTCGAGGAACCCCTTCACCGCCGATATGGTGACGGGCTTTATGTCCTTCTCGGCGACGGTCCCGCCGTAGACGATCTCCAGCTTCTCGTAGCCCTCCTCCCCAAGCTGGGCCGCGAGCCTTCCCATCTTCTCCACCAGGTCCATGTAGGGGCCCATCATCGCCATCGTCTCGGCGGATATGGCGGGCATGTTCAGGGCGTTGGGGGGCATCTCTCCTCTGGCCACCGCCAGGATCTGCTCTGCCACCGCCACCGCCACGTTCACCTGGGCCTCGGCGGTGGAGGCTCCCAGGTGGGGGGTCACTATGATCCCGGCCTGCTCCAGGAGGGGGTTATCCGTCGGCGGCTCCTTGGTGAAGACGTCGACGGCCGCCCCCGCGACCCTCCCTTCGGCGACGGCCCTCGCCAGGGCCTCCTCGTTGACGATCCCACCCCGGGCGCAGTTGATCAGCCTGACCCCGGGCTTCATCATATTCATCTCGTCCTCGTCGATGAGGTCCCTCGTCTCCTTGGTGAGGGGGGTGTGGACGGTGATGAAGTCGGACTCCCTGTAGATCTCCTCGAGGGTCCCAAGCCTGATCCCGAGGTCGGCGGCCTTCTCCTCGGTGACGAAGGGGTCGTAGGCGAGGATCCTCATCCCGAAGGACTTCATCCTGGTGGCGATCTCGGCCCCGATCCTCCCGAGGCCCACTATCCCCAGGGTCTTGTTGTAAAGCTCCACGCCGGTGTACTTCTTACGGTTCCACTCACCTGCCTTGAGGGAGCCGTTCGCCTGGGGGATGTTCCTCGCTAGAGAGAGGATCATGGCGATGGTGTGCTCCGCTGCCGAGATGGTGTTTCCGCCAGGGGTGTTGACGACGATGATCCCCTTCTTGGTGGCGGCGTCGATGTCGACGTTGTCCACTCCGACCCCCGCCCTCCCGATGACCTTCAATTTATCGGCGGCGGCGATCACCTCCGCCGTCACCTTCGTTCCGCTGCGGATGGCCAGGGCGTCGTAATCTTTGATTCTCTCTAACAGCTCTTCGGGGGAGAGGTTGGTGATGACGTCCACCTCCATCTCCGTCTCCAGCTTTCTTACGCCCTCTTCCGAGAGAGGGTCGCTGACAAGGACCTTCATGACATTCTCCTCCATCGACGTGCAGAGATGTACAGGCATTTTACCTTTTCGTCAAGATGATTGAAGGATGCGGCATAATGATGCAGAGGTTTGCACCTTTAGGACTTACGCAGTTGAACAAAAAACCAGTAGCATGAAGCACCAAACTGTCTAAAACACAATCTTCTTGACAGGCTCTCATGTGCTTGGTTTTGATTCTCAAGTGCGTAAGTCCTAACCTTCTTCACCGTCATCCGATGGCCACCACCACCACGTCCCCGTCCGATAGGCCCAGGGCCTCCCGGAGGTTGACGGGGGCTATGATCTCGATGAGGGTCGCTGGATAGCCCGTCCTCTCGGGGCGGACGATCGCCCCCTTCATCCCGCCTATCTCTGCAGGAAGGCACCTGCACCCGCCGAAGGACCTCCCCTCTTCGGAGAAGCCCTCGATCTCGATGGACTCGGAGTCGTCGAGGGTGAAGGGCTCGTCGAGCTTCAAATTCAGGGTCCCCGGCGACGGCGTGAATCCCAGCTTCTCGGAGAACTGCTTCGAGTACCCCTCCCTGGAGATGTAGTACTTTCCCTCCCCGAGGCCCGAGGCGACCTTCCCTCTGATCCTCATCCTCTCGCCTTCATCAGTGACCGAAGAAAACCCCTCCTCTGATCTGATATGGGGGCAGAATAAACGATATACAATCATCTCGAAGCCGAGGCGGGGCTTTGCGGCCGGCCCCGCCGATAAAAGTCGCGCTTCCTTCCAGCCCGCCGGGGACCATCAGGCGTACTGGCCGAAGGCGACCTCTGAGACCTCCTTCGTCGTATCGGCGTGGGAGTCGGCGATCTTAGACCGGGCCCGCTCGAAGTCCCTTTGGCAGACGACGTCCCTCTCCTCCCGGATCGCGAACATCCCCGCCTCCGTCGCCAGGGCCTTCAGATCTGCGCCGCTGGCCCCTTCGGCGGCCTCGGCGATCCTCTTGAGGTCGACGTCGGGATGGAGGTTCATGCAGGCTGTATGGATCGCCAGGATCGCACGCCTCCCCTCCCGGTTCGGCAGGGGGACGTATATCAGCCGGTCGAACCTGCCGGGGCGCAGGAGCGCCGGATCGAGCATGTCGGGCCTGTTGGTGGCGGCGATCAGCTTCACCTCCCCCCGGGGGTCGAAGCCGTCCATCTCCGCCAACAGCTGCATCAGGGTCCTCTGAACCTCCCGGTCGCCGCTCGTCGCCCCGTCCATCCTCCGGGAGCCGATGGCGTCGAGCTCGTCGACGAATATTATCGCAGGAGCCTTGCTCTGGGCGAGCTCGAAGAGCTCCCTCACCATCCTCGCACCCTCGCCGATGTACTTCTGGACGAGCTCGCTTCCCACCACCCGGAGGAAGGTCGCCTCGGTGCTGCAGGCGACCGCCTTCGCGAGGAGGGTCTTTCCGGTCCCGGGAGGGCCGTAGAGGAGGACCCCCTTGGGGGGCTCTATCCCCACCTTGACGAAGAGGTCGGGCCTCTTGAGGGGGAGCTCCACGATCTCCCTGATCTGGGAGATCTGATCTTCTAGCCCTCCGATCTGGCCGAAGTCGACGTTGGGAGCGTCCTCGATCTCCATCCCGAAGACCGCCGGGTCCCGGGATGAGGGGAGGGCGAACATGACAGAGAAGGACTGCTGGTTGAGGGCGACCCTGGTACCGGGCCGAAGCTCTCCTTCTATGAACTGGGATACGTTTACGACGAATCGGGGACCGGTGCTGCTCTTGACCACCACCCGGCTGTCGTCGAGGACGTCCAATATAGTCCCCACTATCAGAGGGCCGGTCCGGAGCCGCTCCAGCTCGCTTCTTAGCTTCCTCACCTCGCGCTCGAACTTGAGCTTCTGGTTCTCCATGACCCGCTTTTCGCCCTCCACCCGGTCCTTCTGCTCTCGAAGAGCAAGGTTTCTCTCCTCCAGCTGGCGCATCCTGTCCATCAGGTAGCGTGAAAAATCAGCGCCGACTCGCGATTCGTCCATGGGATCTCCAAAGCGTATTTAACGTTGACTGCTATTAAACTTTTCCGAGTTGAGCAAATATGCAGTGTGAGATATGCGGTACAGAGGTCTCCGGCAAGCCAAGACGGGTGGTGATCGACGGATCTGAACTTCAGGTCTGCAACAACTGCGCCCGGTTTGGAGAGGTCACAGACAAGTTTTCACCTGTGCCGAGGAAGATCATCCCCCAGGAGAGGGCCTTCAGGGCGCCGCCGAAGCCCAGGCCCCGTCGCGATGAGTTCAGGGAGATGCCCGAGATCGTCCCCGAATACGGCCGGATCGTAAAAGAGGGAAGGGAGGGGATGGACCTCACCCCCGAGGAGCTGGGGCTGAAGATCAAGGAGAAGGCATCCCTCATCAGGAAGATCGAGAGGCAGGAGATCGTCCCCGAGGACTCGGTGAGGATCAAGCTCGAGCGGGAGCTGAACGTAAAGCTGACAGACAAATTGAGCGACGAGGAATGGAGGGCGGGTAAAGGCGGACGCGGCCTCACCCTCGGCGACATCGCCTCCATCAAGAAGAGATGACGACGAGCGCAGCCCGGACGGCGAAGGTCCTGGCGCAAGGAGGAACCGTCGTCTATCCGACGGAGACGGTCTACGGGATAGGGGCTTCGGTCTATTTCTCCGAGGCGGTGGAGCGGGTCTTCGAGATCAAGGGCCGTCCCCGGAATATGCCCCTCTCGGTGGCGGTAGCCAGCTTCGATATGATGGGACGGGTCGCCCGGATAGGCGAAGAGGACCTCCCCATCCTCCGGAAGCTTTTGCCCGGTCCGGTCACCGTCCTCATCGAGAAGAGCGCATACCTCCCCGACAACGTCACCGCCGGATCGGATCGTGTGGGGATAAGGTTCCCGGACCATCCGGTGGCTCTGGAATTGATCGGCCTTGCAGGCCCCATCACCTCGACCTCCGCGAACCTCTCGGGCCGTCCGCCCCCCGCGAGCATCGAGGAGCTGGACCCGAATATCGCCGAGGCGGTCGACGTCGTCCTGGATGGGGGTAGGTCGCGGTTTGCGACCCCATCGACCCTCGTCGACCTGGCGGCCGGCATGGTGATCCGGGAGGGGGCGGGGATGGATAAGGTCCGGGAGGTCCTGGGATGAGGGCCAGGATCAGGGACTTCCTCGAGACCGTCGACGGCTGGATATTCGCCGTCGTCGACTACCACCACCCCGACGGCATCAGGTCGATCTTGAGGTACGTCCCCGACCCGGTAGGAGAGAGGGAGGCCGGAGGCGTAAGATACCGAAAGCTCGACTTTGAGGAGGCCTACGCCTTCCTCCGAAAGGAGAGGCAGGAGTACGTCCGGGACGTCCACGTCGTCCCCGAGGAGGACGTCCTCCGGCTCTTCAGGCCTGAGGAGGAGCTTTCCAAGGCGGCAGAACGGGATGAGAGGGTCGCAGAGATCGTCTCAGTCCTGAAAGCCGGCGGGGTCCCGGTGGAGAAGATGGGAATCACAGGCTCATTCCTGGTGGGGCTTGAGGGGCCGGCCTCCGACATAGATTTTCTCGTCCGCGGTAGGGAGTGGTGGCGGGCAAGGGACGTCATATCGGCTGCCAAGAGAGAGGACGGCAGGATCCGGGATCTGGACGAGGCGACCTGGGATAAGATATACAGAAAGAGGGTGCCGGAGATATGCCGGGACGAGTTCGTCCTCCACGAGAGGAGGAAGGGAAACCGGGGGGTGGTGGACGAGACCTACTTCGACCTCCTCTTCACCCGGGACTGGGACCAGATCGCCCCCCCATTCCCTCCGGGGGAGAAGGCGGGCAGGCGGAAGATCGATGCTGTAGTCCTGGATGCAAAGTTCGCCTTCGACAACCCCGCCGTCTACAAGATCGACCACCCCGAGATCTCCACGATCCTCTGCTACACCCACACCTACGCAGGCCAGGCCCTTCGGGGTGAGAGGATCGAGGCCGTGGGGGTCGTCGAGGAGACGAGGGAAGGCCCGAGGCTGGTGGTGGGAACGACGAGAGAGGCGAAAGGAGAGTGGATCCGATCTCTGACCCTTCTGGAGAGGGGCTAGCCAAGGTCGTTGAAGGGCTGAAGAAGGCCTGGAGGCTGGAGGTCGACGTGGATGTGGAGATCTCAGAGGAGCCCTTCGTCCTGGGAAGGACGGTCCACGAGGGGCAAGGCTATCGAATATACCTCTCGGAGCCCGAGCCCTACCCCCTCCTCCACGAGTTCTACCACGTCCTCTTCGAGGAGAAAGTGATGAAACGCCAGATCGGCCAGGGATGCGAGTTCTGCGGCAAGATCGTCTTTGAGATGATGAACGTCCTCGTCGATCTGGCGATAGAGCGGATCATATGCAGGACGGACAGGGAGATCTTTCCTGCCTACTTTCCGAGGGCGATGGAGAATCTGGAGATGATCGCAAGGTGCGGCGCCCTCTCCTTCGACCCCGCCAGGACCGTCTCCTACAACCTCTACCTCGAGACGGCGATAAGAGAGCTTTATCCGGAGATGAGGGACGACTACAACTTCTGGGAGAGGATCGACCTCTCCGGCGGATTGAGAGAAGGGGTCGATTCGGCGCTGGAGATCGCAGCCGTCTTCGTCCGGGAGAGACCTTCAACCTGGCGGGAGATATCAAGGGCTGCTGTGGACCTATCCTGGCCGATATTCGGGGCGGACGTCATGGTGATCGAGTCGAGGGAGGAGTATGGGATCGTCTGCAACACCGATCACATCGAGGCGAGGAGGAACGTATCGGAGATGATCGATAGCTTGAAGTCTTTATCCCGGGACTGGCGCAAGAGGGAAGATGCCGCGGGACGGAGAATTAGTTAAGGGTTGAGCTCCGATAGATGGAAGTTGGAAGGCACGAGAGAAGAGAGGAGAAGAGAGGTTCAACATGTTATTCCAGGTCAACCCCTTCGATATAGAGATCGGACAGTACAAGGTGATGCTGAACTTGGTCGACGCAAGAGAGCTGGGCATGAACCCCGCCGACCGGGTGCGGGTGAAGGCAAAAGGCGCCTCCTTCACCGCCATTCTGGACGTCACCACCCAGATGGTGGAGCCCGGGACGGTGGGGATCTTCACCGAAGCCCACCAGAAGATCGGGGAGGCGAAGGAGGTGGACATAGCCCCGGCCCCTAAGCCCGCCTCCATCAGCTACATCAAGAAGATGATGGACGAGGTGAACCTCACCGAGGACCAGATAAGAACGATCGTCCAGGACATCGTCGATAACAACTTGAGCGACATCGAGATCTCAGCCTACCTCACCACCCTCTACATAAGAAACTTCGACTCTCAGGAGACGGAGTGGCTGACGAGGGCGATGATCGATACCGGGGAGCGGATCCACTTCGACACCCATCCCGTGGTCGACAAGCACAGCATAGGAGGAGTTCCCGGAAACAAGGTCTCTTTGCTGGTGGTGCCCATCGTCGCAGCGGCAGGCCTTCTCATCCCCAAGACCAGCTCCCGGGCGATCACCGGGGCGGGGGGGACATCGGACCTGATGGAGATCCTCGCTCCCGTGGAGTTTTCCGCCGACGAGATCAAGGAGATTGCGGAATCGGTGGGCGGGATCCTCGCCTGGGGCGGGGCGACGAACATCGCCCCCGCCGACGACAAGCTGATAAAGGCCGAGTACGCCCTCAGCATCGACCCCTACAGCCAGATGCTCGCCTCCATCATGTCCAAGAAGGGGGCTGTGGGAGCCGACTCGGTGGTGATGGACATGCCTGTTGGGCCGGGGACGAAACTTCCGACGGCCGCCGACGGCAGGTCCATGGCAAAAGACCTCATCGACCTGGGGGATCGGCTGGGGATCAGGGTCGAGTGCGCCATGACCTTCGGCGGATCGCCTGTGGGAAGGACGGTGGGCCCCGCCCTGGAGGTGAAGGAGGCGCTCACCATGCTGGAGAGCGGCCAGGGGCCCAACAGCCTCCGGGAGAAGAGCCTGTCCCTCGCCGGAATCCTCCTGGAGATCGGGTGCACCGCCGGGATGGGGTGCGTCGCCGCCCGGGGCGAGGGGAGGGCGATGGCCGAGAGGATCCTCACCAGCGGCAAAGCCCACCAGAAGATGATGGAGATCATCGAGGCGCAAGGGGGCGATCCCGCCGTCAAGAGCGACGATATCGAGATCGGCGAATGCTCTCAGGACATCCACGCCCCGACGAACGGCTACATAATCTCCTTCGACAACAAGAGGATCGTCGAGATAGCGAGGAACGCCGGCGCACCCGCCGACAAGAAGGCAGGGGTCCTGATCCACAAGAAGATGGGTCAGGTGGTGAAGAAGGGAGAGCCTCTCTTGACGATATACTCCAGCAAAGACTGGGAGGTCCAGAGGGCGGCCAACGATACCCTTCGGGATATGCCGATAGTCGTCGAGGGGATGCTCCTGGAGAGGTATCCCAGGTACTCCCAGATCTAGCGGCAGAGATGGGAACGTTTTATAAGGTCGATGGGAGAGCTAACCCTCATGAAGGTAGCCGTCATCTATCACGAGGATTTCGGGTCGAAGGGGCACAGCGTCCTCAGGCCCCGGATAAAACCCTCTTTTGAAGCCCTGAGGAGATCGGGGCTTCTCGAAGGGGAGGACGTCCAGGTCTTTTCGGCCGAGGCCGCACCCCTCTCCCTCGTCGAGAGGGCCCATACCCCGGAGCATATGGAAGCCATGAAGGCCGAGTCCTACAACCGGATGTACCATGACGTCGCCCTCCTCTCAGTGGGGTCGGTCCTCAAGGCCTCGGAGATGGTGGCGAAGGGCGAGGCTGAGAGGAGCTTCGCCTACACCGGGACCGCCGGCCACCACGCCAGCCCCGGCAGCTGCTGGGGGTTCTGCTACTATAACGACGTCGCCATCGCCATATCGAACCTCCGGGATATGGGCCTTGAGAGGTTTCTGATCGTCGACGTCGACCCCCACTTCGGGGACGGGACGAGGAACTTCTTCGGCGACGACCCAGACGTCTACCACGTCAACTTCAACCACCAGGAGAGCTCGAACTTCGACGATAAGAGGAGGAACCACGACATAGGGATCGGCTTTGACGCCGATGACGAGACGTTCCTGAGGGTGCTATCCGCCGCCATGGATATGGCCAAGGAATTCGACTTTCAGATCTGCTTTGTCATATTCGGCCACGACTCCCACGCCGATGACTACGGCGGCTTCGAGCTTTCCAGCGCCGTCTACCCCAAGATGGCGAGGATCATAAAGGAGGCCTGTGGCGAGAGGGGGATCGTATTCGTCCTCAGCGGCGGGTCGGTCCCCGACGTCGCCTCGAAGGCGATACCAGAAGTGATAGCGGTCCTGGCGGGGAGGTGATCGGCGGTGAAGATGGCCTCCAGCTGCTACAGCTGCATCCTCGACCGGGCGAAGTTCGAGGCAGACATACTCTTCTGCGACGACCGGGAGAAGAGAGAGGCGATGGAGGAGCTCCTCGACTTCATGGCCCTCCACAAGGGAGTTGTCCCCTCGGTGGTGGGAACAGAGAGGGAAGAGATCATGAAGAGGAGGAGCAAAAACCCCGACCCCTATCGAGATATGAAGGCCGAGAGCAACCGGGTCGCCAGGGAGCTTATACCTCTTGCAAGACGGTTTTATGAGGAGTCGGAGGACAAGCTCGAGGCGCTGATCAGGATCGCCGCCGCCGCCAACTCCATGGAGTGGGGGGTGAAGGGGCACGAATTCGACGTCGACTCCTTCGATGAGGTCTTCCTCGACACCCTGAGCGAGAACTTCGACGGCGACCTGGAGGAGGCCCGGCTCCGCATAAACCGGTTCGAGGATATCCTCTACCTCACCGACAACGCCGGGGAGATCGTCTTCGACCTCTTCGTCATCGACAGGCTCCTCGCCATGGAAAAGAGGGTCGTCATCGGCCCCAAGACGGGACCCATCTTAAACGACGTCACCGCCGATGAGCTGGAGGAGATGACAGACCATCCCATGGAGCCGACGGGCCCCGTCATCGGCCTATCCCTGGAGAATGTAAGGCCCCAGCTCCTCCGCCTCCTAAAAGACGAAGACTTCCTCGTCATCGCCAAGGGGATGGGGAACTTCGAGACGATGACCGAGTTCGACGATATGCTGAAAGGGAGGCTCATCTACGTCATGAGGGCAAAGTGCGAGCCCGTCTCCGCGGAGGTGGGGGTTGCCCAGGGGACCCTGGTGGTGAGGGCGGTCTAGGGGGCTTACTGCCAGAGAGTCCCCGACATATATTCTATCCGTACCCTGCGCGATCGTCCTCCTGGCGCCGAGGGGGGCGTTTCGCCCCAGCCTCCTCTTCATCCTCCGACACCTCCTGGAGGGTCCAGCCGACGATCTCGGCGGGGAGGTCCAGGTCCAGAAGGTCGCTCGCCGCCCCGATGAGGGTCTCGGCGGCGGCGAGGTCTACGGCCCGTTCGCCGTCGGTCTTCCCCATGAGGCAGACGCCCCGGATCCCGTATTGCGGGGCGAGGCCCACGAGGATGCCGTTTAAGCCGCCGATGACCCCGTTTCGGAGGAGGGCGACCCCGTTATCTTCAAGGGCCCGGGCGAGGTCGGGGTCTGTGGCGACCCCAAAGACCTTCTCGTCAGAGGTTCCGACGTAGGCTGCGAGGGTCACCAAATCCGTCACCTCGTAGGCTGCAAGGACGGTGAGGAGCTCTCCTGCCAGGTTGTACATGTGAGGCGGCTTCAGGGGCTGGGCGTCGCCCCCGAGGATGAGGATGTCGTCCCTCCCCTCGGGGGCCTTCAGCTCCACCTGGAGGGCTCTGGCGATCCCGTCCTCCACGGGGACCTCCGGCGGAAACCCCGTGGATACCATCAGCTGAAATGTGATGCAGTCCAGGGCTGCGCCGATGAAGTCCGCCGCCACCTTTCCGACGTTTCCTATCCCCGGCATCCCGCCGAGGCAGACGCACGATCCGAAAATTCTCTGAGACATGTTGAGCGGCCGCCCGGCTTTTTTCAGTGTCCAAGGGCTCTTATGATCCAGTTTACAGGCACAAATTCTTCAGTTTCATTGATCGCAATTTCAGCGAGAAAGAGCTCGCCTGTCTGCATATTGTAGTAGTACGAGTTGCCTTCTACCTCGTCAAAGTCTACTCCTACTGCTACAGCTCCTCGATCGTAGAAACATACATAGAAATCGCCGCTTATCGGCAAGGAGGGAACTTCAATGACCCCCACAATCGGATCTCCCTGATTGGTAAAATAAGGGAGATGAGAATCGGTGAACCTGTAGAGGAGGTTCAGGTTCTCGTCCCTGATCTCCATAGATATTATCTGATCATCTGGAAGCGTATCGTTCTCTTCATATGGGACTAAGCTTAGGATGTGAACCGCTTCTAGGGTCCAGCTCTGCCTAGGCGGGGTGAACTTCACTGCTTCTGCAACCTTTAGATATCCCGGGATACGATAGGTATCCACGTTAACTATCGTCTCGTTGCCGCTGTCCTGTATCAGCATCTCCCTGCCCGTCTCCTGGGCGAGGGACGTGCCGGCCAGGAAGAAGGCGAGGGTGGAGAAGAGGGCCGTCAGAAGCAATATCTTCTTCAAAGGATCACCACCTTCAATTGGGTCTTTGAATATATAGATGATGCCGCAATATGGCGACTTTCTGCCCCAGCGCCTTCATAGGAGCTTCCGAGACGAAAAGCGGATCTACCCCGCCCCCCCATCCCCCTCCCATGCGAACCTTCGTAGTGGTGGGAAACCTCGCGACGACGACCCCCGACTTCTCCCTGGAGGACATCCCCGGAACCTCCGGAAGGCTCGACATCCTCTGCCGGTGCATCAACTCCGCCTTCGTCCTATCCCACGGGATAAGAAGGGACGTGGAGGTCTACTTGATATTGCGCAAAGGCCCATGCCCCAAGACGGTCCACCTCCTGGGAGGAGAGCTGCGCCACCTCAACCCCGACGAGAGGACGACGGCGGCTCTCCTGAAGAAGGCCCTAGCTCTGGAGGCGGACTCACAGTGGCGGAGGTCGACCCCGGGGATCTTCGTCCGGGCAGGAGACCTCGCAGACCTCCTGCCCCGCGGCGATGAGACGGCCTACTATTTAAGAGAGGACGGATCTGACCATCGGGGCGAGGCTCTGGCATCTGACGGAACCTTCGTCCTCGGAGACCACATCGGCTTATCGGAGGAGGACGAGGCATTCCTCGAAGGGCTGGGGACGAAGACGGTCTCGGTGGGGCCCAAGAGCCTCCACGCAGACCACTGCATAGTTCTTATAAATAACGAGCTCGATAGGAACGAGCCGATCGTTCGAGATGGCCCCGTCGCTCCTGACGAAATGGGGCCGAGGGACGAAAGATGGACGAAATGAAAGAGGGATAAACGTCGACATGAAGACCGATGATACGGAGAACGGCATCGCGATGATCGTGGAGGTGGCCAGGAGGATCCTGCGCCTCGGCCCCATCTGCGACAGCTGTCTTGGGCGGCAGTTCGCGATGCTCTCTACGGGCTTGACGAATGCGGAACGGGGGAGGTCGATCAAGACCTTCCTCTCCATGGCCGGGTCCCTGGACGGATCGGGGGAGGAGATCCTCAAGGAGCTCGCCCCAAGCTCAAGATCCGCAAGGCTGAAGCTGGGGTTTGAAGGGGAGGAGGAACGGTGCTCGGTCTGCCTCGGGGAGATGGAGCCGGAGAGGCTCGACCGCTGGGCTGAGGCCGCAGAGAGGGAGCTACGCCACCTCGAGCACGAGACCTTCCTCGTAGGCACCAGGATGAGCGGCCTCCTCGCCGAGAACGAGGAGCTGATTATGGCGGACGGAGGGTCGAGATACGCCGAGCCCATGAAGTCCGAGCTGAACCGGGAGGTGGGAAAGAGGATCGCCGCGAGGACTAAAAAGACCACCAGCTTCACCTCTCCCGACGTCCTGGTGGTCCTGGACCTGGATGGAGGAGGGGTCTACGTCCAGGTATCATCTCTGTACATCAGCGGAAGGTACCGAAAGCTTGTCCGGGGCATCCCCCAGACGAGATGGCCCTGCCGCGAATGCGGAGGGACCGGCTGCGAGAGCTGCAACTTCACCGGCAGGAGGTACTCTGAGTCGGTGGACGAGCTGATACGTGACCCGATAATCGAGGCGTCGAGGTGCGAGGACACAGTCTTTCACGGCTCGGGGAGGGAGGATATCGACGCCAGGATGCTGGGGACCGGGAGGCCCTTCGTGGTGGAGGCGGCCTTTCCCCGGATCAGGACCCTGGACCTATCCCGCCTCCAAGAGGAGATCAACCGGCGTGCCGCGGGAAAAGTGGAAGTCGACGGCCTCGAATTCACAGAAAAGGGGATGGTGGAGCACCTGAAGACCGTCCCCTTCGAGAAGACTTACTCGATGCTGGTGGAATTCGAGGAAGAGGTGACAGAAGAAAAGCTTAAATCAGTTCTTGACAAACTGATCGGCTTGGTTGAACAGCGGACGCCAACCCGGGTCTCTCACCGGAGGGCAGACAGGGTCAGGAGGAGGGAGGTCCTCGACCTCCGGCTCGATGAGCTCTCCGGCAAGGCCGCGAAGATGACCCTCATGGGGACGAGCGGCCTTTACGTAAAGGAACTGGTATCCGGAGACGACGGGAGGACGAAGCCGAGCCTTTCGGGACTTCTCGGAATCCCGGCTAGGGTGGCAGAGCTGGACGTAATTAACGTAGGTGGAGAGGCAGATGCCCAAATCACACGGAGTACGAAAACGGACTAGAGACAGGCTGAGCAAGTCGGTCAGAGCGCGGGGGATATCCCCCGTCAGCAGGGCGATCCAGAACTTCGACGACGGAGCTATGGTACACATCGTCCTGGACCCGAGCATACACAGGGGGATGCCAAACCCCAAGTTCCACGGAAAGACCGGGAAGGTCTTGGGCCGGAGGGGGAGGGCTTACCTCCTGGAAGTGAGGGACGGAAACGCCAGAAAGATGGTTATATCCCTCCCGGAACACCTGAAACCCCAGAATTGAGATGATCGTTAAAAAAATTTTGAGCGAAGAGCTCATGACCCTCGCTGAGGTGAAGGAGGCCCTGGTGGAGATCAGGCTCAGGAGGGCGGAGGAGCCGGAGGAGCTGGGCTACGAGCTGCGTAGGGCGATCAAACACGCCGAGATCTTCTCAGAGGGAGAGGCCGAGGAGGGCCACAGGATGATCGAAGAGCTGATGGGGCTTGAGAAGATCAACCCGGAGATCGCAACGAAGATCGTCGACGTCCGGCCGAAGACCAAAGACGAGATCAGGGCCATCTACGCAAAAGAGCGGTTCACCCTATCAGACGAGGATCTCGATGCCATCCTCGATGTAGTTCTGAGAGGGTGAGGGTTCCATCGAGGGGATAGAAGATGACTTCGGAGAGGCCTCCACGGCGCGAAGAGACGGCTTGGGTCCTGGACTACCTGCCCTACGGCCACGTCTCCGACTCCATGGGCAGATATCAGAAGAGGCCCATCATCCAGGGGGTCGGCGAGAGGGACTTCGTCCTGATGGAGATGGCCCCGAAGGAGGGAGCCGTACCGGATATCGGCGTCAAGGTGGCGCTCATCGGCAGAGATCGACCGGTGGTAGATCGGGTCAACCGGAGGATAGGCTACGAGGAGCTATCCTCAGGGGCGAAGGTGGAACTCCCCTACGCCCTCCAGAAGATAGTCCTGGAGAAGGAGGCTTACTACCTCCGGTTCTTCAACGAGGCCGGACCCCTGACCACCAGGATGCACGCCCTGGAGCTCCTCCCCGGCATCGGCAAGAAGCTGATGTGGGCGGTCCTCAACGAAAGGAAGAAAGGCCCCTTCAAGAGCTTTCAAGACCTCTCCGACCGGGTGAAGGGGATCTACAACCCCGAGAAGCTTCTGGCTAAGAGGATCGAGGACGAGATCGCCGACGACCGGATCAAGTACCGGATCTTCACCGCCGAGCCGCGCCGAAGATGAATCGTCGCTCCCGGACGATGGGGTCGCGGATCTCCGAAGACGGATTTTTGGATCACCGATTTTTGGATGACTGATCTTTCGAGGGGGACGAGGGGTGTGAAGAAGCTCGGTCAACATTTTCTCGTCGACCGGAGGGTCCTCGCCCGGATCGGCGATTATGCATCCCTCACCGGGGAGGACAGGGTGCTGGAGATCGGGCCCGGGACCGGAAACCTCACAGAGGTCCTCTCCGCCAGGGCGGGGAAGGTCTATGCAATCGAGGTCGACCCGGTCCTCGCCTCAGACCTGGAAGGGCGTTATCCGAACGTCGCGGTGACGAAAGGCGACGCCCTTAAGGTCCCCCTCCCCGATTACAACAAGGTAGTATCTAACCTCCCATATCAGATCTCCTCGATGATCACCTTCAGGCTTCTGGAGAGGCCCTTTGATCTCGCGGTTTTGATGTACCAGAGGGAGTTCGCCCAGAGGATCGTCGCCTCCCCCGGGAGCGGAGAGTACGGGAGGCTCACCCTCAACGTCTCCTTCCGGGCCGAGGCCGAGATCCTGGAGCGGGTGCCCCGGACCGCCTTCCGGCCGCGCCCTCAGGTCGAGTCGGCGATCGTCCGCCTCCGGCCGCGAAAGACGCCGATACCCGTCGACGAGAGGATCTTCTTCGATCTAACCCGGGCTCTCTTCTCCATGAGGCGGAAGAAGGTGAGCAGGTCCCTGGCAGCTGCTAACGTCTCCTCCGATGCTCTCTCGCGCATCGAACCCGCCCTTCTGGACAAGAGGCCCCAGGAGCTGACCCTCGAAGATGTCACCGGGATCACGAGGGCGATATCGGGAAGTTGATCAAAGGGTCGCATCCCTAATCCCTCAAAGACCTCGATTTTTTATACTCACCAGCCCACTCTATACCCGATGATAGCATCTGTTGAGCGCTCGCAGGTCTCGGGGGAGGTGGCGGTCCCGCCATCCAAGAGCTACACCCACAGGGCGATCACCATCTCTGCCCTGGGAACCGGCGGCTCGGTGAAGCGGCCGCTCCTCTCCGCCGACACCAGGTCCACCATCGCCGCCGCTGAGGCCCTGGGGGCCGGGATAGAGGGGGAAGAAGAGCTGCTCGTCGCCGGGGTCAGAGGAAGGCCGGTGACCCCCGACGACGTGATCGACGTCGATAACTCGGGGACTACCTTGCGGATCATCTCCGCGGTGGCGGCCCTCACCGATGGGGCCGTCCTCACCGGAGACGCCTCCATCAGGCGCAGGCCCAACGGCCCCCTCTTAAAATCCCTCTGCGATCTTGGGGCCGAGGCTTTCTCGATAAAGAAGAACGACTGCGCTCCCCTGGTGGTCCGGGGAAGGATCCGGGGGGGGAGGACGATCCTCGACGGGAGGGTCAGCTCCCAGTTCCTCTCTGCCCTCCTCATATCCTGCCCCCTCGCCGAAGAGGACTCCGAGATCGTCATCGATGGAGAGCTTAAGTCCCGTCCCTACGCCGAGATCACCCTGGAGATGCTGGAGGAGGCGGGGGCGAAGGTTGAGACCGATTTCGGGAGGTTCTTCGTTCCGGGGGGCCAGAGCTACCGGCTTGAGAGGTACACCGTCCCCGGCGACTTCTCCTCCGCCTCTTACCTGCTGGCGGCGGCGGCGGTTACCGGTTCGCGCCTCGTTGTCCGGGGGCTGCGCCCCTCAAAGCAGGGCGACTCGGCGATCGTCACCATCCTCCGGGAGATGGGAGCGAAGATCTCCTGGAAAGAGGACGAAGGGGACCTCACCATCGAAGGGGGAGATCTCGAGGGGGTCGAGGTGGACGCGAGCCTCACCCCGGACCTGGTCCCCACCATAGCGGTCCTGGGCTCTCTTGCGAGAGGAAGGACGGTGGTAAAGAACGCAGAGCACGTCCGCCACAAGGAGACGGACCGGCTCTCTGCCATGGCGGTGGAGCTGTCGAAGATGGGGGCGGATATAGAGGAGAGGGCCGACGGTCTTGTCATAAAAGGCGGGAAGCTCGAGGGGGCCAGGGTCTCCGGTCACCACGACCACAGGATCGTTATGGCCCTGACGGTGGCGGGGCTTGTCGCTGGGGATACCAGGATAGATACGGCAGAGTCCGTCTCCGTCTCGTATCCCGGCTTCTTCGAGGATATGGCCGGAATCGGCTGCCGGGTTCAGGTAGGCGAGTAGGCAGAAGCGAGCTCCTCCATAAGTCTTATGTACCAGTAGTGAATCTCTCGCTTGGATTGGCGTTTGCGGTTAAAATCGCCCCATCGGCGCGGAGCCGATGCGTGGGCGGCGTCGGACTATGATCCGGGGCTGCTCCAGAGGGCCTGCGAAGATCAACCCGGAGGCCTCAGATTTCTGGAGGAATAATTTGGCAGAAGAGAATGAAGAGCTGAAACATATAGTGCGCATAATGAACTCCGACCTCAACGGTCATCAGCAGGTTCAGATGGCGCTCACCGGCATCAAGGGGATGGGCAGGCGCAACGCCCGCCTCCTGGCCCAGAAGGCAGAGATCGACCCCACCGAGACCCTCGGCATGCTCTCAGACGAGACGATATCCAAGCTCCGAGAGATCGTGGAGTCGGCTCAGGATCACCTCCCCGTCTGGATGAAGAACCGGAGAATGGACCTCCTCACCGGCGAAGATAAACACGTGATGGGAACGGACCTGCTCCTCACCCAGAGGGAAGAGATGGACATCATCAGAAAGACCCGCAGCTACAGGGGGATCCGGCACGAGCGCGGTCTGCGTGTTCGAGGGCAGAAGACCAGGTCCACCGGTCGAAGGGGAGCCACCGTCGGCGTCAGCAGGAAGAAGAAGTGATGGAGGCGGGTTTTTATGGGATATCCTGGTAAATGTAGGAAGAGTTACGATACGCCGCGCCACCCCTGGGAGGCCGACAGGATGGCTCAGGAGGTGGAGCTCGTCAAGAACTACGGCCTGCGAAACAAGCGAGAGGTCTGGAAGGCCCAGAGCCTCATCAGAAAGTACCGGCGTGTAAGCCGTCAGATTCTGGCAGCTACGACCCGTGGTGAGACCGGCCTCGACGCTAAGGCAAATGACGTGCTGGAGCACCTCAAGAACTACGGGATGCTGAAGGATGATGGGGATCTCGACTCCGTCCTCTCCATGAAGGTGGAGGATCTTCTGGAACGGAGGCTCCAGACTCAGGTCTACCGTCAGGGGCTCGCCAAGTCCCTCCGACAGGCCCGTCAGTTCATAACTCATGGCCACATAAAGATCACCGGGCGGAAGGTGACCGTCCCCGGCTATTACGTCAGGCGTGGCGAAGAGATGACCATCGATTACTACATCGGTTCGCCCATGGCTCAGGAGGCTCACCCTGAGAGGGCCACCAGAATACTCAAGGTGGAAGGATAAACATGGCAGAAGGAAAATGGGGCGTAGCCCACATATACGCCTCCTTCAACAACACCATCATCACCATAACCGACCTCACCGGCGCGGAGACGATCGCCAAGGTCTCGGGCGGGATGGTGGTAAAGGCCGCAAGAGACGAGAGTTCGCCCTATACTGCGATGCAGATGGCGGGCCAGATCGCCGAGCAGGCGATGGCCAACGGGATCATGGGCGTCCACGTCAGGGTCAGGGCCCCCGGTGGAAACCGGCAGAGGTCACCGGGTCCCGGAGCTCAGGCGGCCATAAGGGCTCTTGCCAGGGCCGGGATGAAGATAGGCAGGATCGAGGACGTGACCCCCATACCCCACGACGGGACCAAGCCCTCCGGCGGACGCAGGGGCAGACGGGTGTAAGCTTTGCAGGTGGAACTGATCGAGCTTTCGGAGGGCCGGGCAAGGTTCATTCTGAGGGGCGTCTCTCCAGCCTTCGCCAACGCCATAAGGAGGGCATGCATGGCGGAGGTGCCCTCCCTGGCCATCGATGAGATAAGTATTTATGACAATACTTCGGTCCTCTTCGACGAGCAGCTCTCCCTGAGGCTGGGGCTGGTCTCCATCAAAGCTGACGACCTGGGCCTCTTCTCGGTTCCCGAAGAGTGCGACTGCGGCGGCGCGGGCTGTCCCGGCTGCCAGGTGGGGATGACCCTTTCGGCAGAGGGTCCCTGCACCGTCCACTCCAAAGACCTGAGGTTCGGGGACGCCGGGGTGAAGGTCGCCTTCGAGAAGATACCCATCGCGATCCTGGGAGAGGGCGAAAAGTTGATGTTGGAGGGGACCGTCACTCTCAACCGGGGTACGGTCCACACCAAGTGGCAGGCTGGAACCCAGTGCGGCTACAAGAACCTGCCGGAGATCCAGATCGGCGAAGGGTGTGACGGCTGCGAAAAGTGCGTCGAAGTCTGTCCCCGGGACGTCCTCGTCATGGGAGAGGGCGGTGGAAAGCCGCTGGTCACTGACCCCACCAGCTGTTCCATCTGCAAGCTGTGCGTCGGCGAGTGCGAGGTCGGCGCCATAAAGGTCGTACCCATAGAGGACGTCTTCGTCATGAAGATCGACACCGACGGATCTATCTCTGCAAAAGACCTCGTAGAAGGTGCCGCAGCCGAGGTCAAGAGGCGAGCGTCATCGCTGAGCCAACAGCTGAGCGGCCTCGCGTAATAGGCGCAAAAGGACGTAACGATAAACCCCATGGGCGGGGGTTGCCAAGCCAGGTCAAAGGCGCAAGGTTGAGGGCCTTGTCTCGCAGGAGTTCGTGGGTTCGAATCCCATCCCCCGCACCAATTTACCTTTCTTGATATCGATTTCTCCTTCACCATTCAAAACCTAGAGTTCGGTTTTATAGTGGCGGGGTGCAGGGGTAGAGAAAACTCCGGTCTTCGGGCCGGGGATGAATCGTACCCCGCCTTAAGCTATGAATCTTTAAATACCATAGCAGCATAAGTGAGTATAATGCTTAAAGCCTTCAAATATAGGATCTATCCGACAAAAGCACAGCGGTCTAAGATGGAAGAGACCTTGGAGCTGTGCAGATGGACCTATAACGAGACTTTAGCATATCGGAAAAACTCTTTCGAACAAGAAGGCAAATCCATATCTAAGTATGAGACTCACTACTTGCTGCCAGAGTGGAAGAAAAACAAACCAGAACTGAAGGAGGTATTCTCTCAGACCCTCCAGAACGTCCAAGAACGGGTAGATCTGGCCTTTAAAGCGTTCTTCCGAAGGGTCAAAGCAGGAGAGATCCCGGGGTATCCCAGGTTCAAGGGGAAAGGATGGTACGATTCGTTCACCTATCCACAGCTGGGATTCAGACTGTCTTTCGGGAAGCTCGACCTCTCCAAGATCGGAGATATCAAGATCAAGCTCCATCGACCCATCGAAGGCAAGATCAAGAGGTTGACCGTTCGGAGATCTTCGACCGGAAAATGGTTTGCCTGCTTCTCAGTGGAGATCGACGATCCTCCGAAGCCTCCCTGGAAAGATGGGTTGATGGCGGGCATCGATGTGGGGCTGGAGAGTTTCGCTACGTTGTCCAACGGAGAGAAGATCGATAACCCCCGGTTCTTTCGATCTGAGGAGAAGGCGTTGGCCAAAGCTCAAAGACGACTATCCAAATATGAGAAGGAAACTCCTGAGAGGAGGAAAGCTCTCAAAGTCGTCTCGCGGACCCATGAGCGGATAGCCAACCGCAGATACGATTTTGCTCATCAGGTCAGTCACAACCTGGTCGAAAGGTTCGGGCTGATTGCTTTCGAGGATCTGAGTATCACGAACATGCTTAAGAACCACTGCCTGGCTAAGAGCATATCAGACGCTGCCTGGAGGATGCTAGTGATAACCACATCGTACAAGGCTGAGAGCGCCGGTTCGATGGTGGTTCTAGTAGATCCCAGAAACACAAGTCAGCTATGTTCCAGGTGCGGTCTTAAAGTGCCGAAGTCGCTATCGGATCGGGTCCATGGATGTCCTCAATGCGGGCCGGTCATGGACCGTGACGAGAATGCGGCGATAAACATTTTGAGACTGGGACTACAGTCTCTGCCAAAAGCTAGAAGCACCGCCCTTCAGGGCGGGGAGTAGTCACACGGGTAGATTGAAATATAACGGGTTGGATATAAGCTATCGGAGTTGCGTATGCGGCTGTCGATGTATATGGTGTGCAAAGATCCAGAAGATCGTAAGGAGGTATGATAAAGATGTTCGAAACGGTTATGGTCCCCACAGATTTCTCTAATTACTCGCAGAAGGTCCTCGAGGGCGTCGGCGGATTGCCGGGAGTGAAGAGGGTCGTCCTCCTGAACGTCATCGGTCCATCAGATCCGAAGGGCAGGGTTTTGGACCCCCAAGCCAGGCTTGAAGAGGCGAAGAAGAAGCTGGCGGATCAGGCAAAGGTTCTGGAAGCCCAGGGGCTGGAGGTCATCCAGAGGGCAGAGCCGATGCTGGGGGATATATTCTGGAAGATCCAGGAGGTATCCGACGAGGAGGGGGTCGACCTGTTGGTGATGGGACCTCGAGGGAAGGGCTTCGTCGAGAAGATATTCCTGGGAGGCGTCACCAAGAACGTATTGAGGTACGGCGACAAACACCTCCTCATCATGCGCTACAAGACGCCGGAGGGCGGGGACGATCTGGAGGAGTACAGTCCGGTCTTGACCGCCAAGGTCCTCTGCCCCACGGACTTCTCCGAGCCCTCCGACGAGGCGATCGGCTTGATCCAGGGGATGAAGGGCGTCCGCGAGGCGGTCCTATTCCACGCAGTATCCAGCGGCGAGAGCCAAGAGCACGTCGACGCCAAGAAGAAGGAGGCGACGGAGAAGCTCAACGCCGTCAAGGCGGAGTTCGAGAAGGCAGGGATCAGGACCTCCGTCAGGATCGCCGTCGGCGGACCCGCCGAGGAGATCATCGCGGCGGCCGAAGACGAGGACGTCTCCCTGGTGGCCATGAGCTCTCACGGGAAGGGTTGGAGGAAACAGCTCATCGTCGGGAGCGTCGCCTACGAGGTATCCAAGAACGGTGCAAGGCCTGTTCTGGTATTGAGGGCGGGGAAGTCCTCCTGATCTCCCTTCCTCGGTCTAATTTTTCGTCTCCTCTCTATCGTCTCCTCTCTATCGTCTCCTCTCTATCGTCTCCTCTCTATCGTCTCCTCTCTATCGTCTCCTCTCTATCGTCTCCTCTCTATCGTCTCCTCTCTATCGTCTCCTCTCTAT
>NZ_JARFPL010000026.1:0-35578 GCF_029167205.1 Candidatus Methanocrinis alkalitolerans | reverse complement strand
CATAGAGTGCTTTCCTTCGGTACTTGATGACTACCACCAAGTGATAGTGAAGTGAGTACACAGAATGTGCAGATCGGTTGAGCTTGTATTTCATTGGATTTAACAGAATGTGTGTATCCCATTATTCCCTTAAATAGTTATCGGTTAGCAGAAGCAAAGGGAAGGACTCCGCTTTCATCCCCACCCTGAAGGATGGGGACTTCCCGCTTCGTCCTTTCCGATCCTACAAGTTAAAAGAGGATTAAAAAAAGAGGATGAAAATTATACATGTATTCTTATAACCAATAAAATCGAATAGCCGCAACTATAACCTACCAATGTTACCGAAAAATTTATAGTAGATAAAATAGAGAGTGCACAAGTTAATAAAGGAGGTAATAATGAACCACAAGTCCGGATATGCGCTCGTTCTGATGCTCAGTCTGCTTTTTTTGGTTTCGAACGCCTGCGGCATCACCTCGAATTTTGGAGGAACCAGTGGTGGAAGCTCTTCCAGTATATCGGAGACGCTGAGCACCGATCCCAAGGGCGGCTTTTCCAGCACGTCGTCCCTGAACTACGGCAGCTCTGTAACCCTGCAGCAAAATACCCAGGTCAACGGCTTAGATTACCAAGGAGAAGAATCTGTATACAGCAACTACAACGACTATGTAAAGGTAACTTACAACTTGAAGAACGCTGTATTGGGGATATCCCTGAGCAACACCGCTGGCGCAAGTAACATGGGCAGTTATGCCATCGCCAGCGAGGAGTGGGACGTCGTCAGCGCAGACTCGATAACCTTCAGCGCCTTCGCCAGGAACAGGAAGAACTACGAGGCCAAGGTCACGACGGATATAACAAAGGGCGGCGTCGTCTTCACCAATGAGGCGAAGGCCTCCTCGACAGAAGCCATCGCCACCCAGACCCTCAACCAGGCATGGGGAGACAAGATCACCAGGACTCTGTCGGCAAAGAATAACCGGAAAAGGAGTGCCCATTATTCTACAGATTCGTTCTATTATACAGGAAGTCCGAAGAAATACGACTACAAAGACACGGCAAAGGCCACATATGGAGACGCGGTCTTAACCCCGACAGGTGGACCCGGAGCCACAAGCCCACCGGGGTTCGATTGGCCTGCACCGCCGAAACCTCCGAGCTATCCATTCTACCAGCCCACGGTGTGGCCCACGGGATCCGGATGGTAGAAGCGAGGGGAGTCGTTGCGCCCAGCTCAGCCTCGATCCCCAAACAATTTTTTTATATTTTTGTTGGATTGAGGCGATCACTTGAGATCTAATTATATCGGGCATCTGTTTATTGCTTTAATTGTTATATTCTTCTTAACTAATGTGAATGGCGCAATATCCTGGTTTGCATCTGTAGACGGCTGGGAGATATATAGAGAGAGCGGCACCGTGGGCTTCGACATGGAGGGCCACGTAACCGGAAAGATCTCATCAATAAACGTGACCCCCGACGGCAGAAGCATCGGAGGATATCATTCAAGATACGCGAATGCAGGCTTGAACGATGTCCGTATCGAGGATAGGACAGGGGCATATGAAGGATCCTTCGAATATAGCGAATCCCTCTACTTGCGTTCATCCGCGAAAGAGGAGGTCAAAAGAGAGGTGATCAAGCCCCGTGGTGAGGCTAAATACATATTTAACTATTATGAATTATGGCCTGTAATAATCGGCTCCGTCCGAGAAGTCCGATACGCCGGCACTGGAATCAATGATCGAGAATTCGCCGGCAATAATCTAGATTACATCGGGTCTGGCTTTCTTTATAATACAGAACTCTCGAAGATCAATATACGCGACCTGAAACTGGAGCGGATGAACATGACGGTCATCGCAAGTGACGATGGCGTTGAGCGAGTTATCTTCCAGCCAACTAAGAATACGAGCGTCTTCATTGATGCCGAAGCCACGGGAGTCACCCGCCTGAAATATCGACAGGTAGCAAGCGACCAAAAGACCATTTTCAGCGAAGGAGATGAGCATATCTCAGGGACGAATAGACAGCGAACGGTGATACAGATGAGCACGGTCCATAAAAGGGACTAGATAGACGGATGACGGGGGCAGGGCGCCAGAGCCGATAAGTTCGGGGATCCTGCCGGCGGCTTGCTGAATAGAACCGCTCATGAACCCATCGATAGACTTGATGGGCACGATGTTGCGGCCCGTGGCAGATTGCGGATGGCTCTCCTCAGGCCGGGGAGCTATCGGCCGAACCAGACTTCTGGACCAGGGCGAATTCTTCTATGCTTCTCTCATAATAATATACGCTCAAATTGAAAGCATCCCTCGCCAGAATGGCGTAGGCATTGTTGCCCGTCTCATAGAACTTCCCCATGTTCCACAGATATTCCTCAAGATAATCCAAAGAACGCTGAACATAGAAGTGATATTTGACGTAATCGTCTGGAGGATCTATCCGGCTGGCGGCATCTTTAGTCCTGGATGCAAGAACGAGTATGGCCATCGTCACCATAACGGCATCTCTATTTGTAATATTTTTTTTCACAAATTCGTCTAAAATGTCGGACGAATAACCGAGATCTTCATTATATTGAACGCGAATATCAGTCATTTCCTCGATATAATGCAATCCATTTTGTCGTTCAGTTATATGAGAGAGCGTTTCGGAAGAGTTCAGATCCGTCGGCGTAGCCGTCCCATCGAGGCCAGCTGAGACGCCCGGAGCGATCACCATCAATAAAATGAGGGCGAGATTTCTCCCTTGCATAATGGTATGCATCTCTAAGGTTCTATATATTATTACCTTTCGGGAAGAACATCCCTCGAATCAAAATTTTGGTCAGCATGATGGTTGATTTATTACATCAGCTGAGGGACCGGGCGGTGTCAGTGATTTTGCGTTTCAATCCTGAAGATGCTTCTCTTTACAAGAACATCAAAAATTCATACCACTGATTACGATCTGATCTAGCATCTGATAGGTCTTGTGAAAAATTGGATCTGACGTTGTTACCTCAATAATACTCTCATCGAGATCATAGGGATTTTCCCATGAAGAGAACGCCGGATAACTCCACTCCAAATACTCTGCACCTTGAGATCCGGTGATGTCAGATCCGAAAGGGATGATGGGCGAATCCGACGTGATCGATGAAGGTTGATCAGCAGAGATTTCAGACGAGGGAATGGTAAATTTCATCCCAAATATGTCATCTATTTGATATGAATCCTCGATGATGGTGTTCAAATCGAGGGATATTTCGCTCTTCAGAGAATTGTAGTCCTTAGATGGAGCATCGGATATTATATTCAAATTATTATTTATGTCCATCTTAATGGAGAATATGGATCCGACTTCGGAATCCGAAGCCTGATCTAATGCATACTGAGCGCTGAAGTGGCGAATCTCATCATCCCCACAGGCACCGTCAGCCGCAGCTAGGAGCAATATGAGCAGAGTCGCCATCCATTTTATCTTATGATGAGTTACCATCTCCAGCACCACTAACCATTTGAGGGGCGGAATCGATACATAATATGGCGATGGAGTATATGCTGTTGATATAATATATCATGATGTGAATCGCAATTAAGAACAAATCGTTAGTACTATGAATAAGCAACCAGTTTATAGTCAAGAAACAACAACTAGTCCGTGCTAATTGGTCAATCGCAAGAATGAGCCAATATTTTGCGGGCGGTGCTAACTCCAGGCTTTTGCGAGTATGGCATTTGCTCCACGGGTATCGTCAAAGCACAATGCTGCAGATGGCAGCCGAAAAAGGAAGGCAAGTACCATCTTCCTCGGAGAAGGCCTTGATTGAGGAGGGGAACTAAGAGGAGGCGTCCAATCGGTTCCCTTCGATCTCAAATGATAGTTGACTCTGCTAATAAAGGTTGTGAAACAATCTGCAGTTCGGAATACGAGGTAACAAAGGTACAGAAGACCTTTAAAAGAAAGGCGAGCAATTAGGATGTGGTAAAATAGTGGTAAGATATCGACCAGCTGTCAAGATAATATTGAGGATTCTTGAATGCATCGCTCGATATCAGTCAAAGGACCGGGCTTTGAAGACCCATGTAATCCAGTGTGCCAACCTGAAGACGACGTCCGGAGAGAAGTACCTGAAGATGCTGCAGGAAGCCGGATATATCGTTGAGATGAAAGAGAAATGGGGCGGCCGGACCGTCATCGCCCTTGAGCTGACGGAGCTCGGAAAGGAGAGGTACAACTGGTTCAAGAGGATAAATTCAGAGCTCTTCGAGTCGGACGAGTGGAGTGATTGAGGATGTCAGATAAAGATAACCTCACGGATATATACTATGGATTTGTGGAGGAGATCGAGCGGAGGAAGAGATATTTGAAGCTTCTTATCATAGGGGGTTTGATCCTCGCGCCTGTGGGGCTCGTCGCGAACGGGATCGCATTTGTATCGTACTCGCACCAGAAGGGCTTCTTCGATTTTAATATGACCTTGACCGCCATAAACATCATCCTCTGCTGCCTCTTCGTGATCATAGGAATAAACCAGTATTCCCTCTTGAAGAGATGGAGAAAGGATGTAAAAGAGCTTGAAATGCTGGAGGAGAGGATATTCGAGGAGGTACTTCGTCCGAAGTGACTGGGCATCATCGGTCCTGTGTAAAGGCCGAGTCTTGATATGAACGAGAGCGGCTATAGCGGCTCATCTGATGAGGTGATAGCCCCCCGTCAAATCGATGATTTCGGGAGTCTGGCTCATAAAACGCCGATTGGACCACCGCACTGTATCTTCTCTGGCCTTATAGAAGCATTCTCTAAGGGATATATTCCCGCCCGATTGCATCTCCTCTTCTATGGCTCTGATTAAGTTGTACGTGAAGACGCTCCCTGATCCAAACCACTTTTCGTTGCTCGGCTCATCCTTCTTTGATGAGGTGAGAACAAGCTGCCCATCACCAGCTATTTTCAGATCGCCACTGTTACAGGCATCGATGATCACCGCCAGGTTGTTCAGATCCCTCATATATCCCCTCAGCTCCAGTTCGCTGATCAGGGTCGAGAGGTCATCACTCCTGGCATCCTGCGGAACAAGATAGAAGGTGCCATCATCATCCCGGACGCCATGGCCAGAGAAGTAGAATATGATATTTCCGCCATTTTGTTTCTTCCTGAGATCTTCCAGGGACATCCTTAAAATATTCTCCTTGGTGGGCTTCAACTCGGTATTGTCCGTCAGCTCGACGACTTGGTAGCCGCAGGCCTCCAATATTTGGGAAATATCGTTGGCATCATTTACAGCAGTGCGTAGTCCCCTCCAATCGGTATAGCTGTTGATCCCCACCACAACGGCGTAATTCTGGGGATTCTCACCCCTCTTGCCGCCGATCTCTTCCTCTTCATACCACCTGCCGAAGAGATAGGGTACAATATGCTCACTTGACCTATCCCCATTCTTAATCAAGAAGTCGATATTTCGATTGATATGGGGTGGGAGATCCTTCTTGACGTAACCGGTTTCGAGCAAACTTACATCCGACTTGACCAAGGAGCCCGAACCCAGGGCTGAATTGAAGCGCGGGTAATCTGATGGAACGGCTTTTTCTGTGTCGGCCTCTTTGTTATAGTTTAAATTCTTGCTGATGTAATCGAAGTTCGTGTCGATATCATGTATAGGATCATAGCTGCCTAAGAGCTGCTCGATCTCCGTCTCTTTTTTCACAACCCGTACCGGTTCGTATCTATAGCCCACATTTGCACTGTTTCCTGGGGTTAAATCCGGATTTGTGATATAAAGGCCGGGAATGATTACCGCGGTTGGTAGAACAGTTTCAGCGTATTTATATAATTCACCTGGATCAGATGATGAATACGATCCGATGTAGATATCCGCTATTGAAAGGTCGTCTTCAATATCGAAGACTCGGTTTAGGTTAGTATTCACATCCATCGACTTATCATAGGTGCTCACCATCGAAGGAAGATTCCCTGCTAGCCCCCGGGAAGATCTTATTTCTGACAGTGATAAATAATCTAAATTCGTCCCTATATCGGATCTGAGACCAGAACTCGACGCCAAAAAGCTCCTTTCGTCATCTTCAATATTCGCCAAATCGTAGACGAGGCGATCCAAATTTGAACCTGAATCTGATGCCAAATCAGAACTCGCGATCCGAAGGCCATTTGCTGAGGCTTCTATTGGTATTTCACTTCCCGAAGGCAGGCGATCCAAATTCATTGCTATCTTCGATCCTTGGCTGGAGCTGTCGGTAGAGTGGTCGCTTATCACCTTATGGCCGTCGTTCTCGTCTGCGGCGATACGATCCAAATTCGGATATAGGCCTGATGGCAGGTCAGACCTCGCGATCAGATATCCGATTCTATCATTAATCGACGTGCTGCCCAGTTGGTTTGAAGGATGAATGGATGCTGAAGCCTTTGCCGTCAGATCTTCCCCTTTGAGGCTGCTGCCTGCAGTCAGGAAATCCAGTGCATCATTTGATGCAGATATGGAGCCGCTGCTAAGGGCGCAGCCATCGTGCATGGCTATTATAGCTATCAACACCGTGATCAATAGCCGCCTCAGCTACATCACCTCGGGACCAACCGGCTTCATCTCTCTAAATCTAATCCCCATAATTTATGGTGATTATAAGTCCTATTTTTTCTTGCCAACATATATGAATTCTATGGCATCAAAGGATCTCATAAATATGTAAAAGATACGAGCGACATCCAATGAATAACAATTTCGATCATGGAAGAAAACGATTTGTATAAGAGCATTAAACTCGGTCTTTTGGCCGAAAACTGCATGTGGGGATTTAAAATAAATAATATTAAAATTTTGAATGTTTCCCGCAGAAACCTCGTTCGGCGGCTCTTGTTCCCGTGGAGCGGTTCATTCAGATATAGCTCCATCCGATCGGCGCCATTGAACCGATTTCTCGGTGCCATGACTGTATGCTTCAAAACCTAAACTCCAGGGCAATTAATAGCCATGGCCCCACAGATAGCGAAAAAACTTGATGCCCAATTACCAAAATTATAACTATGTATCAGGCATAATTAGGCTTACTGTTGTCGTATTTAGCCTGCATGGTTATTAAACTTGCGGATTTTAGGTCAAAAAGGCCAGTTCCTTGCTACATCGGCAATGGATAATGATCCTAGACGTGGTCGAATCTGTTGATCTTCATGCCTTCGCCGAAGAAGCCAGCATCAAGGGGGAAATAGCTGAAGCAAATCATGTATATGCCAACTGCAGAGACGAAAGCTGAATATATGTCCGTATTCGCGATCAGTATATTGACCAGAGGCCAATTATCTCCATAAATAAGGAGCTGCAACCACAATTTTTGGCTGACCATAGTTACTGAGATTCGGCATTTATTGAGGATACGTAGCTTCATAGAGGTCCATGGTACCGGAACATTTATACGTCAGAATGTGCCACAACATTATTGCTGAAATAGAGCAAAATTACTGCGACCAAAGAAAACTGCTGGAGGGCGAATAGCTTATGACAAGGAGGGACAGGATGCAGATAATGGTTTCGATCCTCAATACCTGCACACGAGGAGCGAACAAGACAAGGATAGTCTATCAGGCAAATCTGAACTTCAGGACGGTCAACCCGTATCTCGACCTTCTAGAGAAAAAGGGGCTTCTGCAAGTTACAGAAGATAGGACAACATTATATAAAACTACGCCAAGAGGCCTGGAATTGATCAATAATTTCTCTAGCATAAACGAAATGCTGAATTTATGATCAATATGCATGAAATGATGTAGGTTGAATGTCTCTTTGGGAATCTCCTCAAGAATGTACTCAAATGACTCTACGTTCTAAGTTTTCGCTTTAGCATGTATTTGCTAAATATACGCAGAACATAGGGATTGAAGTAGGGATTGAAGATCAAATGAAGCTCTCTGCCATGAAGTGGGCAGGTATCTTTGGAAGACCACAAAAAACTTTACTTGAAGCATTCATAATTTTTATCGAATACCCCGCAGCTTGCTGCGGGGTGCGCCGCCGCAACTTGACAGGACTCTGATAATAAAAAAATTTCCGTCGGATAGATAGTAATTTAAACGATCGATGTTATAATAACAGCAAGAACGGATCGCTCAAGAAGGTGAGGCTTTTGAAACGAATTTTGATGTTCTGGATCTCAATAGCGATATGTACAGCCATGATCTCGGGGACTGCCTTGGGATCACAGTTTAACGTTGAAGGAGGGGCAAGCCCCATAAACGCGGCTCCCGGAAACAGCAACAGCGCCGCTTTGGTCATATCAGTCGTTGACGAGAACGGAAACGCTGTAAGAGGCCTGGGACCGTCCAACTTCAGGGTTGATGCGACGATAGTGGCCCCAGGAGGTGCCCTGGTGGACATCACAAGGGCGGCCGAAGCGTCCAGGGCACCGGGCTTCTACATAGTTGAAATAGTTCCCACCACCCACCAGGGAACTCAATACACCTGGAAAGCGGGGATCTACCTGTTTTCTGTGACCGTAGAGCGGGAGCAGGGAGCTGCTCGGGGACAGGCCGTCGTTTCGATGGATCTCTGTAATCTCTGCACAGCCTCTGGGATGGGAACGGTCTCTGATGCTGTGGACATGATGGCTCCAGGCCTGACGCTCCCATCGGCGGATATCGTCGGGACGTTGACCCCCGCGGCGCGTCTTCCAGATCTCATCGTCACAGAGGTCGTCCCTGGCACCCCTTCCTTCGAGGAGGACGGCAGAGTGGCAAACCTGCCCCTCAAAGTCACTATTAAAAACGTGGGAGGAGCGACTGATAAGGACTTCAAGACGAGCGTTGACGTCATAGTCGGCAGCGGCGCAAGGTACGTCAGACCCTTCTCGGTCCCCGGCCAGACCGACATCTGGTACCCCTGGAAGGAAGGGCTGGGAGCGGGAGAAGAAGCGACCTTCAGCGGGAACCTTTACATAGGCGTCCCCTCAGGTGAGGTGCTTTACAACCAGGAGGCGAAGATCATGGTCTTCGTCGACAGCTGCTCAGGCGACGAGTTCATGCCCGAATACTGCAGGGTGAGAGAGAGCAACGAGATCAACAACGGGATGGAGGTTTCAGTTCGGCTGACCCATACGATCCAGGCGATCAGAGGGGTGCAGCTTCAGCCCGTTTTGACCATCCCAACGGCCAAAGTCCTTTGAAAGCCAAAAAATTTTTAAAAATCGAAGAGCGACCTCTGATCGTCGCTCCTTCTCTCTTTTGGAACTTTTCGGATCGTAACGCTTCCGTACTTTCCCCCACCCCCAGGCTCCACCACCACATCTTTCGACCGAAAGGCCCGGATGGCGTCAACGACCCTATCTTCGCCCCGGATCTCCGAGAGGTCCGTCTCCACCAGAACTTCTATCTCGCTCTTTCCACGGATCAGCTCATTCCAGATCTTCTGGACCCGCGAAGAATAAACCCCCTTCACCTCGAGAGCCATGGCGATGATCTCTGCTAGGGGTATCAGATGGAGGTATGGCGGCCTGTGAGGAGGATGGGCCGTTTCTTGTCGATCCGCCAGGATATCCACCCTGTCTTTGACCCCCACCTTTATCAGCCCCCCGCATTCGCATCTGCCCCTCCTATCCTTCATCTCTTCGATAGAGTGATGCCTGTAGCATCGGGTGCAGGCGGTTTGATTGTACTTTCCCTCCTCCGGGGGAAAGCCGACGTTCAGGGTGGGGCGGCATCCTCCCTCTCGCAGGATTGCCCTTCTCAGATCTTCAAAGGCCAGATCCCCCATCTCCATCTGGTTGAACTCTCTTCCCAGCTTGTTCGGCCAGGGGGAGTGGGCGTCGGAGTTCGATAGAAACGTCCTCTGCTCCAGCTCCGATATCCTATCGGCGTAGTCGGAGTCGGCGGAGAGGCCCAGCTCTACGTATCGGATCTGAGAAGACCGATCCTGGTAGCACTCATCGAGGGATCGGTAATGGGCGTATAGACCTGTCCAGGGGGTGAAGGCGTGGCTCGGCCCCATCATGCAGTCCGCCTCCAGGGTGGCGTCGGCGATCTCCGGGGGCGTCATTCTGAGGGCTGGCCTGCCTTCGGAGTCGAGGCTTGAGGTCCTTGCCGAGAAGGCCTCTCGAAGCTCCGAGGCCTTGGAGGGGTCGGGGACGATGATCAGGTGATGGACCTTTGAAGAGTCCTCCACCTCCGTCGTCAGAACGAAGGCGGTATCCCCCTCCCAGAAGAGACCGTCCCTCTCGGGGAGGGCGACGACCTCCTCCATCCATCGAGGGTGGAGACAGTCGCCGGTGGCCACCATCCTGATCCCCTTCTTCGCAGCCTCTCTTGCGATGGTGGCAAGATCCATCTTTCCGGAGGTGGCGGAGGAGTACTTCGAATGGATGTGAAGATCCATGTTAACCTTCATCAGAAGCTCCAGGGGGCGGGGGGGGATAAACCATTTATCCTCCCGAATAAGAGATCTTGTCGGTGAAGTTGAAGGTCAAAGATATCCTGGAGAGGTTCGCCGGAGGCGAGATCTCCCTGGAGGGGGCGGTCCGGGAGATGAACCTCCTCTCCTATCGGGAGGTGGGAGATATGGCGAAGCTCGATCCGTGCAGGATCGATAGGATCGGGATCCCGGAGGCGGTCCTGGCGGAGGGAAAGACCCCGTCGGACCTGGTGGAGATCGCCCTCTCATTCCTCGCGGCATCGAAGGAGGTCCTCATCACCAGGGTTTCGCCGGAACAGCTGGAGGCCCTGAGAGAAGCCCCCCTCCCCGAAGGTTCTGACCTTGTATGGGAAGGCCGGGCGAGGGCGGTGGTCATATCGGAGGACTCTATTAAGAAATTTTCTGGAGGAAAGGTCGGCGTCCTCACCGCTGGTACCGCCGACGTCCCCGTCGCCGAGGAGGCGAGGGTCACCGCAGAGCTGATGGGATGCGATACGATATCGGAGTACGACGTCGGAGTCGCGGGGATCCACAGGCTCTTTCCATCCCTGGAGAAGATGATGGACAGAGACGCCCTGGTGGTGGCTGCGGGTCGGGAGGGGACGCTGCCGGCGGTGGTGGCGGGGCTGGTCGAAGCTCCTGTTGTGGGGCTTCCGGTCTCCACCGGCTACGGCGCGGGGGGCAGGGGCGAGGCTGCCCTCCTATCGATGCTCCAGTCCTGTTCTGTGATGGTCGTAGTCAACATCGACGCCGGGTTTGTGGCTGGCGCTTTTGCTGCGAAGATAGCCAACAGGGCTGCACAATGGAGAAATATTCAATGATTGTTTTCAATTACGTGTAGGAAAACTATTTATACAATCGCACAGAGGTATAACCACGAGCGGGTAAACTAATTTTCACTAACCCCCACTCCCCTACCCGCTCACACCTAATCCTGTCTCGACAGTTTAAACAGTGCCCAGAGAGATGGTAGAAAGCGAGCTCTTGGGGTGATGCGTTATCGTCGTCAGGCGCTCTTGCCGGCGTCGGCTTGAATCTCCTCTGGCAATTTAGCTCTCTCCTGGGAGTTTTCATCGATGACGACGACACCGATCTTCATGCCGCTCTGGCTTGCGTAATCTTCTATCCTTCTTCGGGCGTGTTCCACCATTCCACCGTTGGTGAGGATGAGGACCTCCTCTCCGCAGAGAGCCCGGAGTATCGTCCTGTCTATGACGTTCGAGGATATGTCGGCCGTGATCCCATTCCGCTCGGCGAAGGCCCTGCTCCTGGTCCCCATCACCCCGACGAGATCTATCTTCCACTCATCTTTCATCCTCTTAAGATCTTCACCGTCCATCCGGTCTGTATCGGAGATGACGACGGCCCCGATCCTGATCGTCCTCTCAAGGGTCTCCACCACAGCCAGACCCCCTTCCTGGAGATGGACGACCCTCACCTGCTCTGGCCCGCCAGGATCGGGGATTACTTCCTTCACGCCGTCTGGTGGTATGGTCTCACCCACCTTCGTCCCGGAAGGGACCTTCATCCACCGGAGGTTCGGAGGGGTGAGGTGGCAGACGAGCTCCGGCACGCTCCTCGGAGTTCTTCCGGGGGCCGCCAGATCCCTCTTTGTGATCTCGTCGTACACCTCCATAATGAGAGGCTGCCGGAGCCCGGAGCTGGATAGGAGCCTCGCGTCCCCGAAGATCTCTTCCGGCCTCCCCTGGTATGCGATCCTCCCGTCGGCGAGGAGGTAGACCCGGTCCGACCACCGGTACGCCAGGTCGACGTCGTGGGTGGATATGATTATCGTCGTCCCCCTATCGTTGAGCTCATCGAGGAGGCCCATCACCTCCTCGGAGCCTGCGGGGTCGAGGTTAGATAGCGGCTCGTCCAGGATCATCACCTCGGGTTCCATGGCCATCACCCCCCCGATCGCCGCCCTCTTCTTCTGGCCGCCGCTGAGGTGGTGGGGGGGGCGATCTTTAAGCCCCTCGATCCCGACGTACTGGAGGGCCTTCTCGACCCTCTCTTCGACTTCTCCCCTGGATAGCCCCAGGTTCGTGGGGCCGAACCCCACGTCCTGGCGGACTGTGGGGGCGAAGAGCTGATCGTCGGAGTTCTGGAAGACTATACCCACCCGCCTCCTCGTATCCCGGAGGGATCGGCTGTCGTATCTGATGGGACTGCCGCAGATGAGGACCTCCCCTTCAGATGGGCGGAGCGTCCCGTTCAAAAGGAGAAATAGGGTGGACTTCCCCGAGCCGTTGGGTCCGACGAAGGCTATCTTCTCTCCCTTCTCGATCCTGAGGTTGACCCCCCTGATGGCAGCGGTTCCATCGGGATATGAGTAACTGAGATTTTTCGTCTCCAGAAGGCTCATCTTTTCCGCCTCAGAATATTGAAGATCCTCGAGAGAGGTAGGAGAGGGCGGCTATGAAGGTGACGTAGGTCGAGGCTGCCAGGAGTTCTTGGACCTTGATCGGTCGTTTATCCTCGAAGAGGGAGAGTTTTCCGTCGTAACATCTTGAGTCCATGGCAGTGTAGAGCTTTTCGCCCTGATCCATGGTTCTGAGAAATAGGGTTCCTGCCATCATCGAGAAGGATCGGACCGATGACCTGAACCCGTCGCATCCGAGCCTCATGACCTGGGCTTGCCTCATCTTGATCGCACCATCAAGGAAGACGAAGATGTACCGATAGATCATCATTGACAGCTCGACGAAGGTGTCGGGGAGCCTCAACCCTTTGAGGAGGGCGAAGAGCTCCACCATCGGGGTCGTCGTCGCCAGGAAGAAGAGGCAGCATATCCCGCTGATGGTCCTTGACACGACGAGGACCGCCATCTCCGCCCCTTCGGCGCTCGCCCCGATCCTCTGGCCGAAGAGCTCCAGGGAGAATATCTCGGGGCCGGAGCCGAAGAAGAGGAGGATGATCACCGCCCCGAAGAGGGCGAAGCTCAGGGGGGCGGCCGCCATCACCAGATAGAACCGGGCGGGAACTTTTCCCAGGAGGATCGCGGCGAAGCTCATGGTGAGGGCGATGAAGAGGGGGGCCACCGGCGAGGTGGACGAGACGCCGACGAGGAGGGCGGCCGCTACAAGAGCCAGCTTAAGCTTGTTGTTCTTCTTGCGAAGGGGGCTTCTTAGAGCGTAATCGTCCAGGAGGGCGTGATCCAAGGCCATTACCTCAGGCGGACCTTCTCCCCCGGTAGTATCCGAAGAAGTATCCTATGATTATGGCACCGATCGCCGCCTGGAGGCTGAAGAGGAGGCTCTCTATCTCGCCGCTGGGCGGCTCCCAGATCGGCGAAAACCATGGCTCGTAGGTGCCGCAGGTCAGCTCTTCTATGACCCCCTCCGCCTCACCGTCGGCCCCTCCCCATTCCGCTCCGCCGTCACTCCCGGCGACGTATAAAAATAGGGCAAATAGGAGGAGGATGGCGGCTCCAGCCAGAATTTCGCCTTTCATGCCGAGATCATCTCCTTGAGCTTTCCCAGCCTCTTATCGTCGATCACCTTCAGCCTCACCATGACATCCCCCTTCACCTGGATTATGTACTTGAATATCAGGGCGGTGATGACCCCCTCCACGATGGCGAGGGGCACCTGGGTCAGGGCGAAGACCGTCCCGAAGGCGCCCAGGGACCCGAGGACTCCGCCGGTCGCCGACGGGAAGGCAAGGGCGAGCTGGAGGGATGTAACGAGGTATGTGGCCAGGTCCGCAAGGAACGCAGCAAAGAAGATCGAGACGTAGAAGTTCAGCTTCGACCTCATGCACCCTCGATAGACGAGATAGGCGACGACGGGCCCCACGATCCCCATGGAGAAGACGTTGGCGCCGAGGGTCGAGATCCCGCCGTGGGCTAGGAATAGGGCCTGATAGACCAATACTATCAGGCAGAGGACCGCCGTTATGGCGGGGCCGAATATTATGGCGCCCATCCCCGCCCCCGTCGGGTGGGAGCAGGAGCCCGTCACCGAGGGGAGCTTCAGGGACGAGAGGACGAAGATGAAGGCTCCGGCGAGGGCCAGGAGGGGCAAAGTCTCCCTCCTCTCCTTTGCCAGCTGGTTTATCTTGTAGATCCCGTAGATCACGACGGGGAGGGAGAGGGCGTACCAGACCTCCCACCAGGGATGGGGCAGGAAACCTTCCATGATGTGCAGATTATCACTTCCTATTAGAGGCTCGGGTTATCTTCTGAGGCTCAGCCATCATGCCATATAAAGTTTGCTTGAGATGGCATCAATAAACTTTATTTAGGGCTGAAGAGCTCGACGGGAACCTCCCCCGCCACCTCCAACCAGCCGTCTTTATACCGGGCGACGATGGCGATCGCCTCCACCCCACCGGCAGCAGCCTCCCGGAGGGCGGCTCCGAAGGCCGGATCGGTCTCGTCGTTGGGGGCTAACGCTGCGGCGTCCTCCCTCATGACGACGAAGAGGACGCAGGCACGATACCCTTCATGTTGGGCCCTCAAAAGCTCCTGAAGGTGGCGGCGCCCCCTCTTGGTGGGGGCGTCGGGGAAGAGGGCGACGCCGTCTCTCACCAGGGTGCAGCTCTTCACCTCCACGATGGCGGGCCTCTCCCCGGCCAGGAGGAAGTCGAGCCTGCTCCTCCCAAAAGGTGGCTCGGTCCTGACGAGGCTGTAGCCGGAGAACTTCGAGAGCTCTCCTGAGGCGAAACCCTCTTTTGCGATCATGTTTGCGGCTCGCGAGTCCACCACCACAGTTTTCCCTCCTGCCGCCACGGCGAAGACGTCGAACTTCGTCTTCCGCCTTTCGGGGTCATCGGCGGGCCGCAGGATGAGGGGAGCTTTGGGGACGAGGAGCTCCGCGAGCCTTCCGGAGTTGGGGAGGTGGCAGTCGACCACCCTTCCCTCGCCCCCCTCTATCCCCAGTTCTGCCAGGATCGAGAACCTGCTCGTCCTCGATAGAAATTTGCCCGCAGCCATATCCCCTTCGATCTTAAGCCTAGCCGCCATTTCTTTCGGCCTACGCCGCGAGCCCTTAAATATGGTGGCGGTCTCATTTGATGGCGATTGAATCGAATATTCAGCGTCAGCGAGCTGAACCAGAGGATCAGGGAGAGGCTCACATCAGATTTGCGCCTCTCGAACCTCTGGGCCCGGGGGGAGCTCTCGAACGTCGTAAACCACCGTTCAGGGCACCGGTACTTCACCCTAAAAGATGGGGACTCCCAGATATCCTGTGTCCTCTTCCGGGGCAACAGCGGCGGCCTCGACTTCGAGCTCGCGAACGGGCAGAACGTCATGGTCTTAGGGGACGTGGAGTTCTACCGCCCCCAGGGGCGGGTCCAGATCCTGGTGAAGGCCGCTCGGCTCGATTCCGGCTTTGGCGGAAAACACCTAGAGCTGGAGATGTTGAAGGAGAGGCTCTCTGCCGAGGGGCTCTTCGATGCCGAGAGGAAGAGGCCTATCCCCTCATATCCCGCATGTATCGGGGTCGTCACATCCCCCGACGGCGCCGCCCTCCGGGACGTTCTGAGGGTCCTGGGGTCCTGCCCCGCCAGGATATTGATATCCCCGGCCGTGGTCCAGGGGGAGTCGGCTCCCAGGTCCATAGCCTCGGCTATCGCCGCCCTCCAGGGGATCGCCGACGTGATCATAGTGGGGCGGGGCGGCGGATCGGCGGAGGACCTCTCGCCCTTCAACTCGGAGGTGGTGGCGAGGGCGATCTCTTCGTCCATCAGCCCCGTCGTCTCCGCAGTCGGCCACGAGACGGACGTGACGATAGCGGACTTCGCCGCCGATGTGAGGGCTCCAACGCCGTCGTCGGCGGCGGCTATGGTGAGGCCCGACGTCGAGGGGCTGAGGGAGGAGCTTTCAGGGACCGAGGCTAGGATGGCCAGGTCCCTATCGGCATCCGTCGACCGCCGGCGGGCGAGGCTTGGAGGCCTCGGAAGGTCTCTATCCGGAAGGAGGATGCGGGGGGTCGTCTTCGAGGAGAGGCAGAACCTCGACAGGATCGCGGACCGGCTCGTTTCGGCGGAGGATATGTTGATCGATCGCCTCTCCGGAAGGCTGGAGGTGGCAGAAGGAAAGATTGAATCCCTCAGCCCCCTGTCGACCCTCAAGAGGGGCTACTGCATCGCGGTCACCGATGGGGGCATCGCAAGGCGCGCGTCGGATCTAAACGCTGGCGAGCTCTTCGAGCTGCTCTTCGCCGACGGGGGGCTCCTCTGCCGGTCGATGGGGGATAGGTTGGATCGGAGGCGACGGAGTTGAAGGATTTTGCGGATTGGAAGGATGTGACGGGTTGACGGAGATTAAGGATTCGTCCGACTCGATGGATGGGGCTTGCGACAATCTCAGCCTCGAGGCGTCTCTCGCGGAGCTGGAGGGGATCGTCCGGGGGCTGGAGGAGGGGGATCTGACCCTGGAGGAGAGCCTGAAGGCCTTCGAGAGGGGTGTATCTCTGGTGAAGAGGTGCAACGCCCTCCTGGACGGGGCGGAGCAGAGGATAGAGATCCTCACCGGGGCCCTCCCCGAGGATCTGGTGAGGTGAGGGTCCAGAAATGAGCGGGACGAGGGAACCGGACAGGAGGTCCCCGGAGAGGACCGTCTCCCTCCTGGAGGCGGGGGAGCGGGTGAAGATGGTCGTCTTCGGCGACTCCATCACCGCGGGCTTCGCCGTCCGGAAGGGCTTCGACGCCTTCTGGTTATCGATGCTTAAAGAGAAGTACCCGAAAGCCCAGGTCGCCATAATAAACGAGGGGGCGTGCGGGGCGACGAGCTTCGACGGCCTCGCCCGCCTCGACTGGTCGGTGATCGCCCACAACCCGGACCTCGTCACCGTCAACTTCGGGATAAACGACATGTATATGGGGGTCCGCCTCGGCGAGTTCAAGAGCAACCTCATCGAGATCGTCGAGAGGATCCTCGCGGGCTCTGGGTCTGGAGCGGGGCCCGAGGTCCTCCTCATGAGCTCTGAGCCCCTCACCACGCCCAGGTTCGATCGAATGGTCCTCAGCTACTACCAGATACTCGAAGACGTCGCCGAGGAGATGGGGGTCGGCTTCGTCGACGTCTACGGCGCCTGGATGGGGCGGGTCGCCGAGGGCGTCCCTCTGGAGAGCCTGATCCTCCCGGGGCTCGACCACCCGAACGAGCTCGGGTATAAGGTCATCGCCGAGGAGCTGATGCGCTTCTTATCCGGAGAAGATGGAGGGTTCAGAGCCGACCGTACATCTTGTGTGCCTTCTCAATGATGGTGACTGCGAGGATCCCGACGACCTTCTCGTCTTCAGATATCCGATAGAAGACGGTATAGGACCTTCCAACATGGAGCCGATAGAGCTTCTTGAAGCCGGGTAGATGGAGCGCCTCCCGGTCGAAGCTGCTGCTTCCTGGGAAGGGATCGTCGGCGAGAGAAAGACACCGCTCTGCTACAAGCCTCCTGCTCTTCTCGGGGAGGGATCGGAGAAACTCCAGGGCCTTCTCCTCGATCAGCAGCTGGTAGGTCAAAGTCGAAGCTCCACGAAGCTTCCCTCCCTCTCGATCCTCTCCATATCGAGGAAGAGCCGCCGCTTCTTCTCGTGCTCGATCATCTCCGCCAGGAGGCTCGCGAAGGTCTCTCCAGGCCTCTTGAGATCTGATAAATCCTCCCAGACCTCCCGGGTCACCGGTATCCTCTTATCGGCTGCTTCGCCCATGTAAGTGCTGTAAGGACTGCAAGGGCTTATAGGTTGCGGGTCGAGGGGCGCGGCCGGGCGGCGCGAAAACCACAGGGCTGGCTCTTTCTAGGATAAGTTCGCTTTTTGCCAATGAGTTACATGCGATCTTTACCCTTTCTTAGCCGTGCCTCTCCCCTCTGCGATCTCCATCGCCTCTTCGAGGCTCTCGGCCCGGACCATCCCCTCGACGTTCCAGTCCCCGAGGTCGATGACGGGCTTCTCCATCTTCAGGGCGAGAGCGATCTCCGAGAGGGTGCCGTATAGACCCGGAAGGGCGATGACGACGTCGGCGGACCGCGCGACGATGGCGTTCCTCCCGTGGCCCATACCGGTCCCGATGGCGACGGTGACGTAGGGGTTTGCCGCCTCCTTCTCCCCGGGGAGGATCCCGACGGCGACGCCCCCCGCCTCCTTCGCCCCCCGGGAGGCCGCCTCCATGACACCCCCGAGGCCGCCGGTGATCAAGACGTGGCCTTTTTGCGCTATCCTTCTGCCCAGCTCTCTTGCGAGGTTGTACCTCGTCTCCTCGTAATCTCCGGCTCCTACCACTGCCACCTGCAAAAAAACTCCTCCACGCGAGGCTATTATTATCCCCCGGAGAACTTATGGTTTGTGACCGTCTTTTCGAGGCTCCGCCCCGAGATCCGGGGGCTCCTCGCCCGCCAGGGGATAGTGGAGCCGACGCCGCCCCAGAAGATGGCGATACCCCGGATCCTCGCCGGAGAGAACATCCTCCTCATCGCCCCCACCGGGACGGGAAAGACCGAGGCTGCGGCCCTCCCGCTATTCCACAAGATGCTCCGGGATAAGGGCAGGGGAGGGGGGCGGAAGGCCGGCGCCCCCAGAGGAAGAGCAGGGGCGAAGAGCGCCCGAGGAAGGGGCGGAGGCTCCGGGGCGGGAGAGGGGGGGCAGGCCCCCGGCGGGATCTCCGCCATCTACGTCACGCCGCTGCGGGCCCTCAACCGGGACATGCTCTCGCGCCTCCAGGGGTGGGGAGAAGAGCTGGGGATCTCCGTCGCCGTCCGCCACGGCGACACAACCCAGGCAGAGAGGCGGGCCCAGTCCCTCCGGCCTCCCGACCTTCTCATCACGACGCCGGAGACCCTCCAGGTTATGCTGACGGGCAAGAGGCTCAGAACGAACCTCGGAGGGCTAAAGACCGTCGTCATCGACGAGGTCCACGAGCTGGCGGCCTCAAAGCGGGGGTCGCAGCTCGCGATCGTTTTGGAGAGGATGGTGGAGGTGGCAGGAGAGTTTCAGAGAGTGGGGCTCTCGGCGACCGTCGGCACCCCGGAGACGGTAGCGGAGTTTCTGGTGGGATCGAACAGGAGGTGCGGCATCCTCCGGGCCGACGTCGAGAGGGTGGCGGAGTTTCGGGTCGTCTCCCCCCAGCCGAAGGGCGGCGACTTCGCCCTCGCCAGGAGGCTTGAGTGCGACCCCCAGCTCGCTGCCCAGATCAGGATGATCCGGGAGGCGGTGAAGAGGGAGAGGTGCCTCGTCTTCGTCAACACCCGCCAGGCCGCCGAGGTCCTGGGGTCGAGCTTCCGCCGTCTCGGCGAGGAGATCGGCGTCCACCACGGCAGCCTATCCAAAGAGGCGAGGATAGAGGCTGAGGAGGCGTTCAAGGCGGGCCGCCTCCAGGGGCTGATATGTACGTCATCGATGGAGCTGGGGATCGACATTGGCGACGTCGACCACGTCATCCAGTACGGCTCCCCGAGGGAGGTCTCCCGCCTCGTCCAGAGGGTGGGAAGAGCCGGCCACAGCATGGGGAGGAGTTCGGCAGGGACGATCATCGCCACCGGCCCCGACGACGTCGCCGAGGCCCTCGCCATCGCGAGAAGGGCGAACGCGAAGGAGCTTGAGGAGACGAGGCCCCACAAAAAACCGAAGGATGTTCTGGCAAACCAGCTGGTGGGGCTCGCCCTCGACTTCGGCGAGATCACCCTTGCAAGGTCTTTTGAGATCATCGCCAGATCCTCCCCCTTCCGGGACATTTCCCTCGCCGAGATGGAGGAGGTGGCCCGGGAGATCGAGGTCCACAGGCTCGTATATCTCGAAGACGGCGTCCTCCGGAGGAGGCGCAACTCCTGGGAGTACTACTACCAGAACCTCTCGATGATCCCCGACGAGAAGAGGTACGCCGTCTACGACGTAGTCGGAAGGAAGGCGGTGGGAACCCTCGATGAGGCCTTCGTAATCAACTTCGCAGAGCCCGGGGCGACCTTCGTCGCCAGGGGAGAGATCTGGGAGATCATCGAGGTCCTCGACGACGAGGAGGAGATCAGGGTCGCCCCCATTAACAGAGGCGGCGAGATCCCCACCTGGTCCGGAGAGGAGATCCCCGTCCCCTGGGGCGTCGCTCAGGAGGCGGGGAAGATCCGGGCCCAGGTCGCACGACTGCTGGAGAGAAGAAGAGGTGTCAGAGGTGGTGGGAGGGGAGGAGACGGTCCCGATGGGGGCGGGGGCGGGGGCGGGGCCGGGGCAGGAGGGGAGGAGACGGCGACGGCCTTCCTGATGGAAGAATACCCCGCCGACGAGGAGGCTGCGAGGCTCTTTGTGAAGATGATAAACTCCCAGGTCTCGGCCCATCTCCCCGTCCCCGATCACCGGACCGTCGTCGTTGAGGGGGACGCAACCCACATCACGGTGAACGCCTGCCTTGGGACCCAGGCGAACGAGGCCCTGGGTAGGGTCGTGACCGCCCTCCTCTCGGCTAGGCTCGGAAGCTCCGTCGCCCTGGACGTCGACCCCTACAGGATCGGCCTGGAGACCTCAAAGCCGATGATCGCCGAGGAGGTGGCAGCCCTCCTGATGGAGACTGACCCAGATCACATCGGCCCGATCCTTGAGCTGACCCTCAAGAACACGTCGCTATTCACCTGGAGGATGGTCCACGTCTCCCGGAAGTTCGGGGCGCTCCGCCGGGACTTGGACAGGACGACGGTCAGCCTCAAGAGGGTTCTGGGGGTATTCGTCGACGGCCCCATCGGCCAGGAGGCCATGCGGGAGCTGTTCTGGGATCGCCTCGACGTCTGCCGGGCGAGGAGGGCGCTGGAGGATCTGAGGGCGGGAGATGTCGCCATCACCACATCTCACCCAAGCCCCATAGGCTCTGAAGGGAGGCGGGGAGGAAGGGACGTCACAACTCCGCAGCGGGCCGACGGGGCGGTGATCGAGCTATTGAGGGATCGGATCATGAACGACCGGGTGATCCTCTTCTGCGTCAGCTGCAGGGGGTGGAAGTCCCTTCGGACCGTAAAGAGCGTCCCGGCGGTCCCCGAGTGCCCCCTCTGTGGCTCTCGGATGGTGGCCGCCCTCAAGCCATGGGAAGAAGAGGAGATCGGCGTCGTCAGAAAGCCGGAGGCTGCGAAGACCGCCGAGGACCGACGGAGGACCAAGAGGGTCTATAGGAACGCAAACCTCGTCCTCACCTACGGCAAGAGCGCCGCCGTCGCCCTGGCGAGCCGGGGGCTGGGCCCTGAGACGGCGGCAAGATTGATGCGAAACCTCAGAAGAGACGAGGACGACTTCTATCGAGACATCCTCAAGGCGGAACGGGAGTACGCCAGAACGAAGAGGTTCTGGACCTAGGTGCCCCAAGATTTAAGGTCTCAGGGGTCCAGGATCCACTCATGACTTTCGATCTCTTTCCTGCCGTCGACCTTCGCGGCGGAAGATGCGTCCAGCTCGTAGGAGGCGTCCCTGGTTCCGAGGTGGTATCCCTCGACGACCCCATCGCCCAGGCGGTCCGATGGGCTCTGATGGGGTCATCGACCCTCCACATCATAGACCTGGACGGGGCTATCCAGGGGGTCAGGATAAACGCACCCATCATCGAGGAGATCGTCGATAGGCTCGACCTCTTCATCCAGGTGGGGGGCGGGATCAGGTCCCAAGAGGATGCAGCATCCCTCCTGGAACTTGGAGTCGATAGGGTTATCCTGGGGACCGCGGCCCTGGCAAGCCCCCAGATGGTCACCGACCTCGCCGCCGACTTCGGGAAGGATAGGGTGATGGTAGCCCTGGACGTCAGGGGGGGGAAGGTCACCACCGAAGGGTGGCAGAGGGTGCTGGAGAAGGGGGCGGCGGAGCTTGGACACCTATTCCAGGATCGCGGCGCGGGATCTCTCCTATTCACCAACATCGACACTGAGGGGCAGGTCCGGGGGATCGATCCCGAACCGACGAGGAGGCTCGTGGAGGCGGTGGAGATCCCGGTCGTCGCCGCGGGGGGGGTCACCACCATCGAGGACATCCTCGTACTGAGGGAGGCGGGGGCGGCGGGGGCCGTCGTCGGGACGGCGATATACACGGGAAAGCTCGACTTCAAAATGGCCCTTTCCGCCATCGGACCCTGATCTGAGCCATCGTGTAGGTTTTGTGGAGGTTTCGTAGAGGTCTGTCGCGGGCTTATGGAGGATCCGTATAGGTGATGATATGAGGAAGGGAGAGGGAATCATTGAGGTCGGCGGGGCGCGGGCGGAGATCAAGTTGGAGCTTGATGGTGCGGGAGAATGGGATATCGACTCCGGATCTGGGTTTCTCGACCACATCCTCGGCGCCCTCGCAAAGATGGGTGAGATCGACGTCTCGGCGAAGGCCGAGGGGGGGGTAGCACCCCAGAGGGCGAGGGCCGTCGGCCTGGCCCTGGGTGCGGCCTTCGCCGCGGCGCTGGGGGATAAGCGGGGAATAAAAAGGTACGGCTGGGCGGCGGTCCCCATGGACGAGGCGGTGGCCAAGGTGGCCCTGGACCTCTCCGGGAGGGCCTATCTGGTGACGAAGGGGGAGTTCTGCGGCGATATGATCGCAGACCTCGCCACCCAGGACGTCCTGGCGACGCTATCGGCCCTGGTGGTGGGGGGGAGTCTCACCCTGAACGTCGAGTTCGATGGGGTAAACGACCACCACAAGGCAGAGAGCATCTTCAAGGCCCTGGGACTCGCGTTTAAGGAGGCAAAAAAAGTCGAGGGAAAGGGCGTCCTCAGCACCAAGGGCGTCCTCTGACCGCCCAGCCCCCTGACCGCAGGGAAGGCTCACTCAAATTCGATCGTTCCGGGGGGCTTTGGCGTCAGGTCGTAGACGACCCTGGATACCTCCGGGATCTCTCCTGCGATCCTGTGAGATATCCGCCTCAGAACGTCCCAGGGGAGCTCCAGGACATCGGCGGTCATGGCGTCCCTCGAAGAGACCGCCCTCACCGCCACCACGTAGCCGTATGCCCTGATGTCCCCCTTCACCCCCGTCGCCTTTCCCAGGACCGCGGCGAAAGCCTGCCACGGCATGAACTCCTTCAGCTCCTCCTCGACGACGGCGTTGGCGATCCTCACCACATCGAGCCTCTCCCGGGTCACTTCCCCCAGGATCCGTACGGAGAGGCCGGGTCCGGGGTAGGGCATCCTCTCGCATATCTCGGCGGGCATCGATAGCCCTCTCGCGACGGCCCTCACCTCGTCCTTGTAGAGGTCCCGGAGCGGCTCGACGATCCCCTTAAACTCCATATCCAGGGGAAGGCCTCCGACGTTGTGATGGGACTTGATGCCCCCCTCAGACTCGATCAGGTCGGGGTAGATCGTCCCCTGGATCAGGTAATCGGCACCGACGCGCCTCGCCTCATCCTCAAAGACCCGGATGAAGGTCTCCCCCACCACCTTCCTCTTATCCTCGGGGTCGGTAACCCCCGCCAGAGCGGCGAGGAACCGCTCCTCAGCGCGGACGGTGATGAGATTGAAGTCGGAGAACATCTTCTCTATCTTCTCCGACTCGCCCTTCCGCATAAGCCCGCTGTCGACGTAGACCGGGAGGAGCCGGTCTCCGATCGCCTCGCGGGCCAGAAAGGCGCATACGGAGCTGTCCACGCCGCCGGAGAGGCCTATCACCGCTCTTCCCTTCACCTGGCGGCGGATCTCTGCTACGGCTTCTTCGATGAACTGGGGGACGTTCAGACCCATAGAGGTCTTTTGGCCGGTTTCGAGGATAATAGGCTTGCGGTTCTGGGAGTTCCCGATTTCAGATGACCCCAACGTGAACCGCACATGAAAAATAATCATTTAAAGGGGCGGGTGTTAGGGTATCATTGCGGGAAGGGGAGTGGGAAACAAGATCGCCAGACCTCCTATGAGGATGAGGGGGCATATCCCTCCGCCCTCTCATCCTATCGTCCCTTTTGCTCATTTGGTGATCTGACTTCTTCCTGCCTTTTCATTCATTTATATACATCGCTGCCGCTTTTGAGGGAGTAGCTCCCCCTAAAGAGGCTGGTGATGGCGGCGTCTCTATCTTTGGTGTGGCTCTCGATATCGTATATCGCCGTCCCGGTGAAGTTGGACACAGAGCCGAGTTTCAGCCTGGTGCTCCGGACCTCGGCCTGGCCTGTCAGGTTCAGATTCTCGGCATAGAGGTACCGCTCCCTTATGATGGAGCCCCTCTTATCATCGATGCAGATGTGGGTTGCGTGCCAGCTGGAGTTGTACCCAAGGGCGCGGCCGAAGGAGAGGTTTATGGCAACGGGTTCCTTCACGGCATCAAAGGATCTCTCCATCTTCATCCTGCTGCTCCTGTAGCTCGATATCTCCTCCGACTCGTACTCTCCGGAGCCGTGCTCTGAGAAGCTGAGGGTCGTCCCCACAATGGACCGGACCGGAGTCTCGACCCGCCCCCTCCTCTCGAACTGGTCGCAGGATATCCTCACCTGGTTTACTATCAGGTGAGGGCTCCTATCGGTGGTGAACCTCCGCCTGACGGAGACGAAGCCGTTCCCAGAGACCCGCCCCTCCAGATCCGCAACGAAGTTCTGCTTCTCCATCTTCATCACCAGGACGATCTTGCCGTACTCTCCGGGAAGAAGAGTCCCTATCGTCCAGACGTTCTTCGTCCCGGGGTCTGGGGGCGGGTCTGCCGAGAGGAGGGACATCCTGGGGTCGAAATCCTCTACGATCACCAGGTTTGTGATCGGCTCCAGAAGGTCGTTCCCGTAGGTGATGGTGTAGGTGATCTTGCCCCCCTGGCTTATCCGCTTCGGCTTGCCCACTTTTGTCACCTGATCTTCCAGAGGCTCAAAGCTCAGAGTATAACTGCCGAGCCTTATGTAATCGATGAGACAAGACCCTCCGACGTCGCCGATTCCGTATAGAGTTATCCATATCCTAACAACTCCAGCTGGGCCGAAATGATCCTGGCATCCTGCCAAATCGCCTATTTCAACGCTGTTTCTGTCCTGGAATTGAAACCGTTGATCGAAGGCGTCTAGCTCCGTCCAATCAGAACCCGAGAGGTCGACCCCGTCCCAAATATTTGCCCTCGACTTCACCCAGTTGTCTCCAGCCGATTTCTTATCGGTGTATCTTCCGTCACCGTTGACGTCAAGAAACAACCTTATCTCCATGTCTCCACCACCGCTGAGGGGAAGGATCTGCATACAAAAGTCGTCGACTTCTTCTAAAGGAAGAGGATCATCCAGGTATATCATGAGCCTGATATACTTCTTATTTTCAAATACAGATAGCATTGCCGAGTTTGGACCGTGAAAAGCTTTTTCATCCGAGATCATCGCTATGCCGTATTTGGATTTTCCGAGGCCGTAGTCTATGCCAGGGGAGCAACAAGCCGTTATCATGGCGGAAGAAAGCAATACAACTAATTCCAATATAGACATAAGTTTCATCCACCAATTATTGGACAGACTCTAATATAAAAAAATATCTGTAAGGATGGGTTGCAGATGCCGACCCTGTCGAAGATCTATCCCCGTCTCCTCCGTCCTGGAGCCCCCCCTCCCCCCCATCTATATGTGATTAACAATTGATTCATATAACCGAAAATGGGGTAAAACCGACTAACAGGGACCCAATATGAAAAATAGGTATTTAAATTTCCCAGGCCAGGCTTTATTTGGCGGAAAGGTTCGCCGTGAAGAAAGTAAGACTTTGTAGGTGATTCGAGCATGGTTGGGGGGTTATTTACCACGAAATTGGGGGAGGAGTCCCTGAAGAGCTTCGCGAAGGAGGCGTTCGTCAGGGATAACCTTCCCTACATCATGGGGATCATATCTCTATTGGTGATGATCCTGGCGGCGGCAGCCTCATCAGCCTCTGCCGCGGGGACGATAACATTTCAGACGACGGGCCCGGGGATGGCTTATACGTCCTTTGCCTGGTCCGATATCCCGGCCCCGGGGCCGGAGGGGTTCTACTACTATCATGGAAGCTCCCTGGACGGCTTCTGGCTTGAGGAGCCGATGGCAGGGCGCGGCCTGTGGATGGCCAGCCATCGCGGGCCGGACCGATACAGCCGGAGCTGGTACAACCAACCTCCTGTAGCCACCGACCTCCGCCCGGACAACCCCAGCCCCCTGGTGGCGGGGTCCTCCGTCACCTGGACCGCCAGGGCGACGGACCCTGACGGCGACCCCATACTATACAAGTTCTGGCTCAACGGCCCCTCCACTGGCTGGACCTGGCAGGATATGACGGGATGGACGGCGAGCAACCGATGGACCTGGATGACGTCCCTCTCCGACGCGGGGACGAGCCAGATATCTGTCAGCGTCAAAGATGGGAGGCACGCTGGACCTGACGGATCGAAGAGCAGCCTGATCAAAGAGTACACGATAACCATGCCGAGGTCGAACAGTCCGCCGACGGCCACGTCTCTGATGCCAAACCGGGAAAGCCCGCAGGTGGTCGGATCCTCCGTCACCTGGACGGCGACGGCGACGGACCCCGACGGCGACCTGATATACTACCGGTTCTGGCTTAAGGGTCCATCCACAGGGAACGCTTGGAAGGACATGACCGGTTGGACGGCAAAGGACAGTTGGACCTGGCAGACGACCGGATCCGACGTCGGGACTAGCTCGGTGAACGTCTGGATAAGGGACGGAAAACACGCCGGGACCGACGGATGGGACAGCTACCAGGTGAGGGAGTTCACCGTCGCGGTTCCGAGGACGAACAGTCCGCCGACGGCCACGTCTCTGACGCCAAACCGTGAAAGCCCCCAGTCGGCCGGGTCCTCCGTCACCTGGACGGCGACGGCGACGGACCCTGACGGCGACCTGATATACTACCGGTTCTGGCTGAAAGGCCCATCCACAGGGAACGCTTGGAAGGACATGACCGGTTGGACGGCGAACGACAGGTGGACCTGGCAGACGACCGGATCCGACGTTGGGACTAGCTCGGTGAACGTCTGGATAAGGGACGGAAAACACGCAGGGACCGACGGATGGGACAGCTACCAGGTGAGGGAGTTCGTGGTGATCGGCTCCGCGCCGACGACGAACCAGCCTCCTGTCGCCTTCAGCCTATCGCCGAACAGGGAAGGTCCCAGGAAAGCCGGAACGAACGTCGTATGGACCGCCGGCGCTCATGACCCCGATGGCGACCTGATATACTACAGGTTCTGGCTGAAGGGCCCCTCCACAGGGAACGCTTGGAGGGACATGACCGGTTGGACGGCGAACGACAGCTGGAACTGGCAGACTACCGCGTCCGACGTCGGCGATAACCAGGTGAACGTCTGGATAAGGGACGGAAAACACGCCGGGACCGACGGATGGGACAGCTACCAGGTGAGGTATTACTCCATAACCTGGTGAGGGCTTCGGCCGATTCCCGCGAGAAATTGACGATGGTATAACTCCGCGACGCCGGGAGGATCGTCTCGTCTCCTCTCGGCCTCAAGATTACGACGGCAATGATGATGATCTCTTGATAGGGAGCTATGATATGAAGGGGGCGTTGGGAGGGGATCGCCCCTCCCAACTCAACAGTCCATCATAGCCGATGGACCGGCGTTTCTTCGGCTCTTTTTCCTGTCGCCCGCTATTTCTATCGTCGGCCATCCCGCCCAGCAGCGCCCCCGCCGCACTTCCATCAATTCCAGAACGCCGCAGAGCTTCGTCGCCGCTGCCCGGTGGCACCTGATCAGAAGATTTATGATATGAGAGGATCTACCCAATAGGAGGGGACGAGATGCGCATCGAGATTACAGCACTTTTGGATCAGGACGTCTACACCCAGAAGGGGATCTTCGTCGGGAGGGTCGACGACGTGGTCCTCGATCCTGATGTAGGCGAGGTGAGCGGCCTTGCTCTGGGAAACCTGAACAAGTCATTCCTCGACCTCAAGGGGAAGGGGATAATAATACCCTATCAGGGGGTCACCGCAGTCGGGGACATCATAATCACCAAGCACTTCGCCACCATGCCCAACAGCGATGAGAAGAAGGGCTGACGGCCGGGAGGTATACGCCGACCTGCGGGTCCGGGGACCCCTGGTGGTGAGGGCCGACGGGAGGGGTTTTGGAAAGATCCTCCAGAAGGCGGATAAGCCCCACGACCTGGGATTCGCGATGGCGATGGCGAGGGCAGCGAGGACGTTCGTCGAGAAGTCGGGGCTCTCTCCAGTTTGCGCCTTCACCTTCTCCGATGAGATCAACCTCCTCTTCCCGGTCCCCCCCTTCCGCGGCCGCCTCGAGAAGATCGACTCGGTGGTGGCGGGGTCCCTCTCCGGTCACCTATCCCTCAACCTCGAAAGAGCCGTCGCCATGGATGCGAGGTCGATACCCCTCTGCCCCAGCGAGATCAATGGGTACTTCGCGGATAGGCAGGACGAGGCCTGGAGAAACCACGTCTTCTCATCCGGCTTCTACGCCCTCATCGATGATGGCCTAGCTCCCCGCGAGGCGATGGGCCGCCTCCGGGGGATGAAGGAGGGCGAGATCCACGAGATGCTCTTCTGCCGGGGGACCAACCTCGCCAAGAGCCCCGCATGGCAGAAGCGTGGAATCCTGATCCGCCGTATCGAGGAGGCAGAGTTTGGCGAAGGCCTCGAAGGAATGGTGGGGAGGGAAAAGGAGATGGAGGATGAGAGCGGGTATAGAGACGGACCGATCGGAGGAGAGGGTGAGGGCGAAAGGAGGGTCGGGAGTAGGAGGAGAAAGATCGTCGAGGACTGGGAGCCCCCCCTCTTTCGATCGGAAGAGGGAAGGCACCTCATAGAAGGGACGATCTGCGGTCATTAGGAGTTGATTGTGATGTTCATGGATACGAGAGGAGAGGGAGAAGAAGAGACGAAGAAGGAGACGGCCAGGCCGAAGCAGTTCATCCCCAAGGCCGTCGGCCAGAAGGTGACGATCAGGCTGATGGACGGAAGGCCCCTGATAGCCAAGCTCGAATCTCACAACAACTACGAGCTCCTCCTGGACGTCGGGAAGGGAAAAAAGATCATCGTCTTCAAGCACGCCATCAGCACCCTGGAGTACGAGGCCCAAGATGAGGGTCGGTAAAAGGCCGGTCTACCACCCCCTGAAAAGCTTGATGCGGCGGCCGAAAGCCCCTTGGATCTCAGACCAGTCGATATCGTGATACCCATCGCTATCGTGGACGATGCATCTGCCGCGAGGCGAAGGCTCGCCCCTCTCGAAGTCCTCGTACCTCCGGACAAGCTCCATCGCCTCCCGGATCTCGACGATCTGCCTTCTTTTCAGAAGCTCGGCGAGCTTCGTGGCCTCCGAGTGGCCGATCTCGCCCCCGAGCCCCCGGCATTCCGACCATTTGAGGCGCCCCTTCTCCAGATAAAATGGGTAGGTCTGGCAGAGGAGGGGCCTTGCGCCGTAGATCCGGCACCGCCCCTCAGAATAGTATTTGCAGTCCCGGCCAGCTTTTGCGAGCCGCCACTCCAGGGTGTGAAAGCTCCCCTCGCAGTCCCACTCCCCCTCTTCGGGGGGCCCGGCGGCTTCCAGCCAGCCCTCGCCGGTCTCGGCGACGATAGCCCTGATCTCGAAAGGGAATAGGGCGACGCAGTTCTCCTCGCCCCGGCAGCAGTCGCCACACCCCTCGCACTTAAAGCCGATCCGCTGGATCTCGCGAGCCATCGCCCTCGCTGAGAGGCTCTCGGCCCCCACCAGCTGAGAATCCAGGTCGTCCAGAATCTCGTTTTTAATAGGTCGGTTCAACGGCCCTATCTCCGTTCCCGGCAGAGTTCGATGAAGTTCTCCAGGAGCCTGGTCCCCCCCTCGGTGTGGACGACCTCGGGGTGCCACTGGACGCCGTAGAGGGGGCGCGTCTCGTGGCGCATCGCCTCGATCTCGCAGACCTGCGACCTCGCAAGGACCCGAAACTGCTGCGGAAGGCGGACGACCTGGTCGGCGTGGGAGGCCCAGGTCCTGATCTTCGAGGGGAGACCCTTCAGGATATCGTCCTCCTCCAGCACCTCTACATCCACCTCGGCGTACCCGCCGACCGCCCCCTTCTCGACCCGTCCCCCGAAGGTCTCGGCCATCAGCTGCAGGCCCAGGCAGATCCCCAGGATCGGGACGTCTAGCTTCGTCAGGTACTCTCTGCATTCTCCGGCCCGGCCGAGGGAGGGGCCTCCGCCGAGGATCAGGCCGTCGGCCTCGATCTCCTCTGCCGGCGTCTCGTTGGAGATGATCTTAGCGGGGACGATCTCCCTTATGCTCCGGTGGATCAGGTGGTTGAACTGACCGTAGTTGTTCACTACAAAAACTTCCATCGTTGCCCCGGCATATCTGACCATTAGATGATAAACCTTACACCTCGGACCGGCACTGCAGATCAGGCTCGGCTCGGCCCCATCGACCTCTCATCAATGCGGGCCATCTATCCCGTCAGAAGAGCCGCTCTATATCCTCGGCCCCTTCGAGGACGGTGAACCCCGGGATCGCCCTCAGCCGCTCGATATTCTCCCTGTCCAGGAGCCTCGTCACGACTGAGATCTCGACCTTCCTTATGGCGCCGCTGGGGCAGAGGTCCGCGCAGACCCCGCAGCCGTCGCAGATCACCAGGTCGATCTGCTCCCCGATGGCCCCCTTTGGACAGGCCTCTTTCGGCTCGCAGACGTCGCACCGCCTGCAAAGATCCCTGTCGATGGTGCGGGGAGGCTCTGTCTCAGCCCGATCCTGGACGTCGGTGGGGAGGACGTAGACGGGAACCCCCGCCTTGTTGGCGAGGGCGGCCGCGTTCGTCGGCAACGTGTCGGCTATGCCGCAGACGATCTTCGCGACGGTGTTGGCGGTAGCGGGGGCGATGATCAATAGGTCGAACCTCTTCATCATGAACCTCCCGGCCTTGGGGCTGCTCGCCCCCTCCTCCCGCTCGAAAAATATCTCCTCGAGGTACCCTCCCCCCGAGATCTCTGATAGCCGATCGAAGATGCCGTACATCATCGTGACCTCCTCCCCGGCCCGCGAGACGAAGGTGCAGACCCTGTTCTTCCGGGATACCTCCCTCATCGCCGCCACGCTCTCGGCCAGATAGTGGCCCGCCCCGGTGACGGCCCATGCGACGTTCTTCATCGATCGATTCATCCTCCAGAGAGACGATCTCTAAAGAAAATATATAAAACATAGTCCCTAAGTTACGAGGGGAGACTGACCGCTATAGACCTTTATCAGTCCCGGGGAGATAGAGAGATGACTCATCATTTCGAAAAAGCCCTCATAGGAGAGGCGCTTGCTGGAGAGGGGGCGGAGATCGCCCACATCGACCTCGTCATAGGAAAGAAGGGAACCGCCGTCGAGGAGGCCTTCGTCGCCGCCCTGGCATCGCCGAGGATGGGTCACACTCCCCTTCTCGCGGTCCTGGAGCCGAACCTCATAACAAAGCCCCCCGCCCTGATGGTCAACAAGGTGACGATCACGAACGCCACCCAGGCGCTTCTGATGTATGGTCCCGCTCAGGCGGCGGTGGCCAAGGCGGTGATGGACACTGTGGCGGAGGGTACGATCCCCGAGGATGAGGCCGAGGACTTCCTCATCATCGTCTCGGTCTTCATCCAGTGGGACGCCGAAGACAAAAAGAAGGTCGCCGACTACAATTACAGGGCGACGAAGCTCGCCATAGAAAGAGCGATGAAAGGCGAGCCGACGGTGAAAGAGGCGCTCGCGAAGAAGGAGACGGCAAAGCATCCCTTCGCCTGAATTTCCTCTTTTTTTTGTAGCTATGCAGGTTTCTACCGAAGGCGAATCCCGCCGGGATCGGTCGTCCGTCAAACATCGGCGGTCCACCCAGGAGCGAGCTGCGAAGGATTCAAATCAAATTAACAAAAGTTATATCTAGAAATCAACTGATAATAACTGGCATGGATCAACGTCGAAGATTCTACATCGTATCTGCAGCTATTCTCATTATTCTAATGATCTTCGCCGTATATATCACAAAAGATTTTTTACCAGCCATTTTGTTGGGCTTTTTTCTGGCATTTATTTTGGATCCTGTTTTTATGTATCTAACGAAGCATGTCGGTCACCACCATCGGGCATCAGCTATTATTTCAATGTTAATAATATTTTTTTTACTTTTATTTGTAGTCTTTGTAGCAGCCGATGCGCTCATTGAGGAGATGTCGAACTTGCTGGGGCTAGGTGGCGTCGCCTATCTTCAGATACTGTCATCCAACTTTTCCAGCGCCATCAATGTCTTGGCAGACACGTACATACCAGGTCAGGCTGCAGATTACGTGAAGGCGATAGGCGACATTCCCACCGCCCTCATTTCAATGGTGCAACCAGTTTTACAGGACCACGTCATCAGCTTCGCCTCACATTTGCCCATATACTTTGCTCAAATTTTGCTGGCGATAATTTTCACCTATTACTTCCTGGTAGACGGCAGATGGATAATAAAAGAATTTGTGGGGCTGCTTCCTGAAGATGATGTCGTCGCTCATTTCCTTCAGGAGCTGAACCTGATCTATGAGAGCCTTTTCCGGGTATTCTTCATAATCGCTCTGCTTATAGGTACCATAGGCGCGATCGGATTCCAACTGTTTGGGATTCCCTATCCTTTACTTTTTGGCATGATAATAGCTGTTGCGGCCCTAGTCCCCATATTAGGACCGGAAACAGTCTTTGGGCCGTTCGCTCTATATTACATACTGACTGGGGACTATACCAAAGGGATAGCCCTAATAGCCTTCGGAATGATCTTCCTCGTAATAATCCCCAATAACCTGATTCTTCCACGTCTGGCATCAGTCCGTGCGTCCATCCACCCCCTGATCACCCTCACGGCATTTACAGCGCCTATCTTTGCCATAGGGTTCATGGGCGTGATCGTCGGGCCCGCTGTCTACGGGTTTATTCTCGCAGCTTACAGAACTATGGTATACATGCGCGAGATAAAAACGTCTGTACCAGACGGAGTAGATTCATCCGAGGTTGCAGAGAACCACTTCGGCGACCTAATTCCAGACAGGCTCCATTAGCCGATGCTGAGCTGCCGGATGGCGGCTCTTCGCCGCTCACCCTAAGAGAAAGATTCACCCTTCGATTTTGATACCACGCCTCTCGAAGAACTCTTTCAAGGCCTCTTCTACTACCTGGCTTTGAGCATGCAGGCTGCTTTTGGTTTTTACGGTATAAACCTTCAGGGTTTTGGCCATCGAATCTGATAGTGTCAATGTAGTCTTGGGCATAAATCTAGATTATTGAGCTTAAGATATATACACATTACGGTACTTTAACACTGCGGCATTTTGAGATTTTGGTACCAAAAGCTATTTATTCGATGAAACCGCATTAAGTAATTGATGAATAGATGGCCTTCGAAGAATCAGGTCGAAGGTAGTATATTGTCGGAGATGTTAAAAAATGCGATACAGCAAAATTTTGCTATCTACGATAGCACTAATATGCCTTTCGTTCCAGGCATGCGGACAACTGGGATCGGGCGGGATGGGGTCCAGTGGAGATTGGCTCAGCCCCGACATCAACCGTATCGGTTTCAGGAGTAGTGACTCAGGGATATCCGGAATGGTGCAGTGGCTCGACCGGCCCGTTCCCGCCTTCCCCTGGTACAGCTCGGAAGATAAATTCTATACCGAAAGAATTCCTGAGACTTATTTCTCTCCCTACCAGGAGTACTATACAAGAACAGGGTACTATGTAGAATTAGGAACACCTGCCCCCGCGACTGGCGGAGTAGTAACTGATCCTATAACGTTCGATATTACAACGGCAACACCTTCCAACGTATACTACGGCGCAGGTCTGGGATTGCCATACTCTCAGTATTTGACCCTCGCCCCCTCCTTGACCAATGACCTCTGGGTTCGAGGAGAAGCGAATTGGACGCAATATGTGGTAAGCCCGGTTGGAAACTATCTGCAACTGGTTGCAGATGTGCCCATCGAAGGACATGCAGGATTCTACGAGGTAGTTCAGGGCGACACAACCGCTCCGAGGTACAAGACGTATCAGTTCTCGGAAGGGTATAACACCATGGACTTCTATGCCGATGAGGTTGGAAGACACATGCTCTACTTTGTGATTAACAACCAACCGAGCAACGTAGTCATCGTGGATGTATTTAACCCGGAAACATCAGGATCGATGCCGCCAGCATAGATCGGAGGATGAGTGGAACAAATGCTTGATATGTTTCACTCATCTTCTAGGAGTTTATAAAAATGGCAGACTTGATCGGCTTGGCTATAGTGTTCTTCTTTTTGGCCCTCATAGCGGCGGTATTGGGGGCACGTGGAGTCGCGGGTCTTTCGATGGATATCGCCAAATGGCTCGTTATAATATTCGTCATATTCGCGATAATATCGCTGATACTGTAGAGATTAGCGACAAAATCTATTACCATGAAAGCATTCAGAAAAGGATAGAGTGGCACGATCCAAAAGAGAGCAAAATAATACTCCACATTCTTTCCCTATCTCTATGATGTTCGTGAAGGTTGGTCGGATTTCGATTTATTCATCCGACAAACTTTATTATCAGTAGATACTAACAGGTTAAGTTGTATATCAATAACCGACTTACATCTAGTTCACGTGAAACGAGGGTTACAGCATCTAGCCCCGACGGGACCCTGATGTGAAAAATAGCTACTTAAAATCAAAAGTCACCGATTCCAAAGAGAGAATGAATTTGTAGATCCGAACCAGGGTGGTAATCGAGATGAAAGATCCCTCATTGAAGAAGAACGCCGGGATCCGGCCAAAAGACGGCCCCGGCGATTTCTCAAAAGGCTGTTACAGGTACGCATCGCGGTTGGCTCTTACGCTACTGATCCTGGGTGCCATCGCGATATCCGGGGCGGTGGCCAACGATCCGCCGGTCGCCCTGGATCTCACGCCGAACATGACAAGCCCACAGGATGTGGGTAGCATCATAAGGTGGACCGCCACAGCCACGGATCCTGACGGCGACCCAATCTCATACAAGTTCTGGCTGAAGGGCCCTTCGCCGAGCACAGAATGGCAGCTAAAACAGGACTGGAGCAACACCAACTGGTGGGACTGGATCCCAGACCAGCCCGGCGACTACCAGATAAACGTATGGATCGGGGACCCTGAAAACGTCGCTGCCAATACCTGGGGTGACTACAGAATCGCTGACTTTACGGTAACAACGGCTCAAGCCGCAAACCAGCCGCCGGTCGCCAACTCACTGACCGCCGACAAGTCGAGCCCCCAGAACGCGGGAACGTCGATATTATGGACCGCCAGCGGGACGGATCCGGATGGAGACTCAATACAGTACAGGTTCTGG
>NZ_JARFPL010000025.1:0-37881 GCF_029167205.1 Candidatus Methanocrinis alkalitolerans | reverse complement strand
GATTAACTATATTGTGCGATAATTTAGATTTCACCCAATTCTCGCGAAAACTTTAGAGATATGGAGATAAAGTAAAACGGCATTTTGTTCCCGAAAGCTGAATATCACTCGATTTCTAGATAGTGCCCATCCGGTGGGTGAGGTTTTTTACCAGTGCGATGATCAGAAATGATATGGCAACCAGGATCAGAGCAAGACAGAGAGCCACATCCAGATCTCCCTGCATGGTAGTATAAATGGCCAGAGGCATGGTCTGCGTCCTTCCCTGGAAGTTGCCGGCGAACATTATTGTGGCACCGAACTCACCCAGAGATCGGGCAAAGGCCATGATGGCCCCGGAGATCAGGCCGTTCATGGCTATGGGCAGGGTGACGTGGAAGAAGGCATAGATCCTGGTGGCCCCCAGGGTGCGCGCAGCATTTTCGAAGGATAGATCGACGTCTTCGAAGCTTGTCCTGGCTTGGCGGATGTAAAATGGAGAGGATACAAATACCTGGGCCATAATCACCGCAAGGGTGGTGAAGGCGATGGAAAGGCCGAAGGTGTTCAGGTGTTGTCCGACTATTCCCATCCGCCCAAAGGCCATCAGGAGGGCAATTCCAGCAACTGCCGGAGGCATGATCACAGGCAGATCGATTAAGGAATCCACCATCTCTTTGCCGAAATAGCTGAAGCGGGCGTTGACGTAAGCCACGGGCGTTCCCATGAGGATCACTATCAAAGTGGTAAGGGTGGAGGTCGTGATGCTCAGTCGAAGGGCGTCCTTCACCGCTGGATCGTTCATGGACCGGAGCACTGCATCCGGGGAGCTTTTGAGGAAGAGAGATGCTATCGGCAAAGCTATGAAAGCCATGGTCAGGCAGATGACCAGGGCAATTCCAGCCTTCAGAGCTATATCCCTCAAGAGATTCATCCTCGAACTTCAAGAGAGCTAGACGCCATCGTCATAAGATCCTCTCTTTGCTGTAGTTGACGTAAGGGGCTCGGCTTCCTGGCAGAGCCTCCAAGAGAGGGCATTATAACTTCTCGATGAAGTCACCTGCTGGTGTACCCCCCGTCTATGACTAACTCCGACCCTGTAACAAACTTAGCCTCGTCCGAGACTAGGTACAACACACCGTAGGCGATGTCATTGGGCTCTCCGATGTGGCCTATTGGATGCGCTGCGTCCAGCTCTCTTCTCAGATCCTCGATAGTCCCCCCCAAATTTTCAGATTGATCTGTGAGGAAATCCTTGACCAGCGGCGTCCAGATGAAACCCGGATGGACGGAGTTGACCCTTATATTGTCCTTCGCATAGAGGAGGGCATCTATTTTGGCCATTATCCTGTTTGAAGCCTTCGTTGCGTGGTAGGCGGGAATGTCCTGGGCTCCTACTATTCCGTATATCGATGATATGTAGACGATATTTCCGCCTCCCCTCTTCTTCATGTAAGGTACAACATGCTTGGTGCAGAGGAATGCACCCGTGACGTTAACGTCGAAGACGTACTCCCATTCTTCCCTTGTGTATTCGTGGGTTGGCTTGTTTGGACCAGCTATACCTGCGTTGTTCACCAGGATGTCTATCTTGCCGTATTTCTCGTAGGTGGCCCGTGTGACCTCGTCGACCTCCTTCTCATCCGTCACGTCCAGATGATGGAACTCTGCGGCTCCACCAGCTGATTTTATCTCCTCAGCGACTCTCTCGCCCTCCTCATCCGTCCTCCCGGTAATGATCGAGATTGCGCCTTCGCTTGACAGCACCTTTGCTATCGCCTCCCCTATCCCATAAGTCGATCCGGTAACTATCGCAGTTCTCCCTTCCAGCCGTCCATTATCTTTTCGCTCCATTTCAATCACCACATATAATATGGACTTAAATAGTATTTAATATATGAAAACGCATGCACCCGGATCGTATGCCCCGACGACTTGCGGCATGAACCGATTTAAATCCATCTTATTCATATCAAGGTGCAGGCAGGCGATCGTTGCCTGCCTGTCCCCAGACGAAGAATGCGGCTCAAGCAGCTGCCATCGCCCCGTCTGTGGTGGCGGATACGTCTGATGCAGCGACAGAATCCAACACCGGTGAGAATCCGTATTTCTCCAAAACGGCTCTGCCCTCTTCAGATTTTACAAAATTTATAAAATTGAGAGCTTCTGCGGCGTATCTGGATTCGGACGTTATTCCCATGGGATACTCAGCGATGATGTTGTACTCGTCTGGTATCTCGATCTGGCTAACTCTGCTCGACAGTTCCAACGTGACATCGGATACATAGGCAAAGCCCACATCGGCCTCCCCCAAAGCTATCTTGGTCACAACATAGTTGACGCTAGTCTCCTGGGAGATTATGTTGGCCAGGACCTTCTCTTTATATTCTGGACCCCATGCAGGATCATCTCCCAGCTTGTCTATGATCTGCAGCGCATAATCGCCTACTGGCACATCCTTCGTCCCTATGACGATCTTAACCCCTGGCTTCGCAATGTCGCGGAGGTTGGATATCCCCGCCGGATTATCCTTGGGAATTATCAACGACAGCTTATTCCTGGTGAAGATGGAGATGCTGTTGTTTTCCATCAGCCCAAGACCCATGAGAGCATTCATCTGCTTATTATTTGCAGAGGCGAAGACGTCGGCGTAGGCTCCATGTTCTATCTGAGTGCGGAGAGCCTGGGAGCCATCGAAGTTGGAGACGACCTTGATGCCGGTTTCTTTCTCGTATATCTGACATATCTCGCCGAAAGCGCCTGTCAACGACGCCGCTGTGAAGACGACGAGCTCTTCTGGCCCATCAGCCGATCCTGCAGACGAGGCAAAAACCAGCACCGCAATCGAGGCTAACAACACAAATCTCTTGATCATCGATCTTCTTCCTCCGGAATTTTCGCCCATCTTTTTCGCCCATCTTATAAGTAAGCACATTTGCTTACTTTTATCTATTAAGTAAGCATTAATGTAAACTTATAAGAACGTTCCCCTCAGCTGACCGAGATTCAATCTCCTCAGCTCCAGGCAGCTAAAAGACCATCCAGCGAAATTGCCTGGGAGGCGACCTTAAAAAGGGTCTTAAGATTAATCCCCCCTTAGACCGATCCTGATGTGCTTCTCCTCCATGTACTCGCGAAGGGCGGCCCGGGACCGCTCGCGACCGATCCCGCTCTCCTTCCAGCCGCCGAAGGGGGCCTTCGGGACGATGACGTTGGTCGTATTGATCCCGACAGACCCCGCCTCCAGACGTTCGGCAAACCAGAACGCCCTCGTCATATCAGCGGTGAAGACGTAGGCGGCCAGGCCGTACCGCGAGTCGTTGGCGAGCTTCAAGGCCTCCTCGTCCGTATCGAAGCTCATCATCGGCGCCACGGGACCGAAGGTCTCCTCCCTCATCATCCTCATGGAATGGTCCATCCGGTCGAGGACGGTGGGCAGGAAGAAGAACCCCCGGCGGAACTTTTCCCCTTCGGGCCTCCTCCCTCCGAAGAGGATCCTCGCACCCTTCTTCTGGGCGTCGGCTATGTGAGCCTCCGTCTTCTCCCTCTGGGCCTCGCTGAAGATGGGGCCGAGGTCGACCTCGGGGTCGAGGCCGTCGCCGATCCGGAGCTGCTCTGTCCTTCTCACCAGCTCCGTGGTGAACTCCTCGGCGATGGAATTGTGGACGTAGATCCTGTTGACGCTGATGCAGATCTGCCCCATGTTCGAAAAGGCCCTCTGGACGCAGGCTGCAGCCGCCTCATCGATTTCGGCGTCCTCGCAGACGATTGCGGGGGAGCTGCCCCCCAGCTCCAGGGATAGCCGCTTGAGGGTCCGAGCCGCCCGCTCCATAATCCACTTCCCCGTATCCGTCTCCCCGGTGAAGGAGACCTTCCGGGGGATGGGGCTCTCCACCAGCTCTCTGCCGACTTCCCGCCCCGAACCGTGGATGAGGTTGAGGACCCCCGAGGGGAGGCCAGCCTCGGCCAGCGCCATCACGAACCTGGTGGCGGCCAGCGGCGTGTGGCTGGAAGGCTTGGCGACGACGGTGCAGCCGGCGGCGAGGGCCGGGGCCAGCTTCCAGGCGAGGAGGTCTGCGGGGTAGTTCCAGGGGGATATGATGGCGGCAACCCCCAGAGGCTGCCTGATGATGAGGCTTCGACTTCCCCTCGAAACAGGGACGACCTCGCCGGAGATCCTCTCCCCCTCCCCGGCGTAGTAGTCGAGGGCCTCTGCAGAGCTTTCCACCTCCCTCCTCGCGAACCTCAGGGGCTTTCCCTGCTCCATCGTAAGGAGCCGGGCGATCTCTTCGATCCCATCCCGGACCGTTTCCGCCCCCCGGCGGAGGAGGTCTCCCCGCTCCCTCGGGTCGGCCTTCGACCATCCTGGAAAGGCCCTCGCCGCCGCCTCCAGGGCGAGGATCGCATCCGCCCTTTCTCCCATGGAGACCTCTGCCACAGCCTCTCCTGTGGCGGGATTCGTTATCGTGGCAGCCTTTCCGGCCATTGAATCCACCTGCTTTCCGTCGATCAGCATCTTGAACCGATACGTGGTATCACCCCCTCGGATATCCCATCTTGAAGAGGACCGGCCCCGAGCTTTTAGTAAATGAAAACGTCATCATATCCGCCTTCAAGTAAGCGAATATACAAACCTTCTTAAACCTTCTGATACTTGATGGGAGCGAGGAGGGTTTCTTGCTTGGAGGAGGTCATAAGATCGATAACCGACCCGGAGATGCTTACGCAGATCGAGAGGGTCGTCCCCTTTCACGGCTACCTCAGCACCGGCGTCTTCGTCGGCATCCAGATCTATAACATCGCCAGAAGGGCGCTCGGATTTTCGGAAGGAGAGAGGCTCTTTGTCACCTGCGAGACTTCGAGCTGCATGCCCGACGCATTTCAGGTGCTGGGGGGTTGCACCATCGGAAACAAGGGGCTTCGAATCGAGAACCTGGGGAAGATGGCGGCGACGATCTCCAGGCGGGCACCGAGAGATGCGGAGACGGTCAATGGCATAAGGATCGTCCTCGACCCGGCCAAGACCGCCACCTATCCGAGGCTTCACTCCTGGTACATGAACATCGATAAGGTCCCTCATGAGGAGGCGATCTCGGACCTTATCCGGGCCGAAGAAGGGGTTTACACCTGGGAGATGGTGAACCTCAATGTTCCAGAAAAGCCGGAGAAGAGGATCGCAGTCTGCCACTTCTGCGGCGAGAGCTTCGTCCTCCAGGGAGATGAAAGGAGCTGCAAAAGCTGTGCTGAAAGATCGAAGAGCGATATTGAGATCGGTTCCGCGGGGATTAGATGAGAGAGGTGCTTCTGGAAGAAAGGGGGGAGAAGGAGCAGATCTACCTCCCAGAAAGGTGCATAGGTTGCGGGACCTGCGTCCAGATATGCCCCAAAGGAGAGCTTGTCATAGGCTCGGTGGGAGCCGTCGCCCGGGGGCTGATCGATAAGGAGTTCCTCGAGAAGCGAAATAGCGGAGCATGTGTCTTTTGCGCCTTATGCGCCCGGGTCTGCCCCACCGGAGCGCTGGAGGTGAGGGTTTCCGGCAAGGTGGAGAAGGACGATTCCTACCTCAACTTCGTGCTGAATCCCACCCTGGTGAGTGATAGATGCGTCCACTGCGGCCTCTGCGCACAGGTCTGCCCCCGCAGCTGCATCGAGATAGCGGAGAGGCGGCTCGCCAAAGATGGCAGCCTCAAGCTTCAAGGAAAGACCCCGATAGATCTGGATCGATGCGTCCACTGTGGTTGGTGTGCCGCCGTCTGTCCTGTCGGGGCCATCACTTTCCAGAAGCCCTTCGCCGGGGAATTCTTCCGGGACGATCAGGTCTGTCAGGCCTGCCGGACCTGCGTCGACACCTGTCCCGCGAACGCCCTCTTCAACCGCGATTGGCGGCAGGGTGAGATCGTGGAGAAGGTGACCCACAGAAGAGACGCCTGCATCTTCTGTGGAGCCTGCGCTCAGGCCTGCCCCGTAGGAGCGATCGCCGTCAGAAAGACGGCCATAATCCCACAGATGAGGGGGAAGAAGGCCTTCGAGAAGAAGCTTGCCACCCCAGCTCCCCGGCCGACCCTCACCTCCAACCTCGAAACGGACGGGGAGGTCTGCCTGGGCTGCGGCAACTGCGTCATCGCCTGTCCCGTCAACGCCCTCTCTGACCCGTATCTTGCGGCAGGCCATCTCAACGAGCTGGACGAGAAGCCCCTCCTGGAGGTCGAGGACGGCGCCGTCAGGGTGGTGGATCAGGGGGTCTGTGGCTCCTGCGCCACCTGCAGCATGATCTGCCCCGTGGACGCCATCTGGCTTCTGAGGAGGGAGGTGATCCCATGACCCGATCGGCGAATATGATCATCAAGAACGGATACGTCTTCGATCCCCTCAACGACCTGGACGGAGAGGTGATGGACCTCTTCATCCGGGATGGCCGGGTCGTCGGTGACCTTCGGGCCGGGGAGAGGAGGGATGCGAAGGTGATAGACGCCTCCGGCAAGACGGTGATGCCCGGAGGGGTGGACTCCCACGCCCACGTCGCCGGGGCGAAGGTGAACGCCGGCCGGCTGATGAGGCCGGAGGACCATTATCGTTCGGTCCGGGAGAAGACCCGCCTCACCCATTCGGGGAGCGGCTACACCATTCCTAGCGTCTACAAGCAGGGCTACGACTACGCGGCCATGGGCTACACCACCGTCTTTGAGGCAGCCATGCCGCCCCTGGAAGCCCGCCACACCCACGAGGAGATGAGGGCGACTCCCATATTGGACATGGGTGCCTACCTCGTCCTGGGAAACAACTGGTTTATCATGCGTTATCTGAAGGAGGGCGAGATAGAGAAGGCCGCCGCCTATGCCGCCTGGATGCTGCGGACTCACAAGGGATACGGGATCAAGTGCGTCAACCCCGCCGGGGTCGAGAACTGGGGGTGGGCAAAGAACGTCGCCGGCCTGGACGAGCCGAACATCCACTTCGAGGTGACCCCGAGGGAGGTGATCCGGGGGCTCGCCGAGGTGAACGAGATGTTGGGGCTTCCCATGTCTCTGCACCTTCATGCCAACAACCTGGGGCATCCCGGCAACTGGGAGACGGCCAGGGATTCCCTGATGATCCCCTCGGGGCTCGCTCCTGCGAACAGGTCTGAAGTCGATGAGCCAGAGACGAAATTGGACTGCAGGAGAAGGCAGACGGTATATCTCGCTCACGCCCAGTTCAACGCCTACGGCGGGACGTCCTGGAGGGACTTCTGCTCAGGCGCCCCCGAACTGGCCAGGTACTTAAACCAGACGGAGGACGTGGTGATCGACAGCGGCTCCGTCCCCTTCGGCCCGGCCACCACCATGACCGGCGACGGTCCAGCGCAGCACGATCTGTACGTCATTACCGGCCAGAAATGGTCGAATACGGACGTAGAGATGGAATGCGGATCGGGGGTTCTCCCTTTTCTTTACCTCAAGACGAGCCCCGTCCACTCGGTACAGTGGGCCATCGGACTGGAGGTCCTCCTCCTGATAGACGACCCCTGGAAGACGATCATGACCACCGATCACCCCAATGGCGGCGTCTTCACTCGATACCCAGATCTCATCGCATGGCTGATGTCGAAGAGGGCGAGGGACGAGACCGCCCGGGAATGCCACAAGTGGGCTTACGACAGATCGAGCCTCGGGGGGGTCGACCGGGAGATCTCCCTCTATGAGGTGGCGGTGATCACCCGGGCCAACCCGGCCAGGACGATCGGGATCGCCCACCGGAAAGGCCACCTGGGGCCGGGGGCGGATGGAGACGTGACCATCTACGACCTCGACCCCGCCGGCCTCGACTCCAACGACCCCTCCTCCATCAGGTCCGCCTTTGGAAGGCCCGAATATACGGTGAAAGATGGAAGGATCGTGGCCCGCCGGGGCGAGATCGTGGCCGTCCCGGAAGGCCGCAGATTCTACACCACGCCCTATGTCGATGAAGATCAAGAGTTGGAGATGATGGCGGACGTTAAGGAGTGGTTCAAGTACTACACCGTCGGCTTCGCCAACTATCCCGTCCCGGAGAGATATCTGAAAAATCCGACGCCTATCGCCGTCAACCGGCCTCTTGAGGCGGTGGTGAGGAGGTGATCTGATGGAGGCGACGCTCACCCCAAGGGGGCGGATCGGGATCATGGTGGAGGCGGAGGTGATCTCCCCCGACGTATTCCAGGGCTTGGGCATAGGGGAGATCGAGGAGCTGGAGGTCTGGCAGGGTCCAGAGAAGCATCCTCTGGCCGAGTTCTTCGATGTGGAGGTCCGAGCAGAAGGATCGGGCGAGACGAGGATAGTGATCGAGGGCGACGTATCTCGAGTTAAACGGATCGGCCAGTCGATGAAGTCGGGGTCGATCGAGGTCCACGGATCTGCGGGGATGCACACCGGCACAGGAATGTCCGGGGGGGAGATCACCGTCGAAGGGGACGTCGGCTCCTGGGCGGGGATGGAGATGTCGGGAGGCCTCCTCACCGTCCTTGGAGATGCGGGGGACCACGTAGGCTCTGCCTATCGGGGAAGCTGGCAGGGGATGACCAATGGCAGGATCGTCATCGACGGGAACGCCAAAAGCCAGCTCGGTGGAGGGATCACCGGCGGCGAGATCATCGTCGGGGGAGACGTGGAGAACTTCTGCGCCATCCGCCAGAGCGGCGGAACGATCGTCGTGCGGGGCTCGGCGGTCAGGGGCGCTGGGGCGGAGATGAGCGGAGGCACCCTGGCGGTGGAGGGGAAGGTCGAGCAGATCTCTCCGGGGTTTCTGCCGGCAGGGCAGGAGGAGAACCCGAAGCTTGCCGATGTCGAGCTTATTGGCAGGTTTGAGAGGCTCACTGGCGACTATGCCGCCTTCAAAAATCCGAAAGGATCGCTCCTCTTAAAGGAGGTCTGAGAGGGTGGAGGCCGAGCTGAATATCGTTTATGAAAGGGGAGGTCTGACGGAGATGATCTGTCAATTTTTGCTCAACACCGGAAGCACCATCGAAGAGGGGAGGCTTGCCAAGGGGGGGAGCAAGCTGACGGAGGAGTACACCCAGGAATGTGCCGTCTGCGAGATCAACCTTCATGATTATCTCCGGCTAGGCTCGCCGGAGAAGGTCTTGGTCTCGACGAAGGACGCTAAGTACAGGGTTGCCGTTTATGCCTATCCGGGCGATTCGGTAGAGCCGGGACATATCTTCATGCCCCGGGCCATCTGGTCGAATGTGGTGGTGGACTCGGAGACCTTCTCCACGGGGTCCCCCCTCTACAAGGGCTCGCCGGTCCATGTCGAGGCGACGGAAGAGGAGGTCCTCAGCGCCGAGGAAATAGTCCTCAAGGTTTACATGAGGGGCAGAAGATGACCTTCAAAAATATCATCTGTCCCGTCTGCGGCGCCTCCTGTGACGATATACAGGTCGAGATCGACGGAGGCGGCATAACGGTCAAGAACGCCTGCAGGATGGGAAACGCCAAGTTCCAGGAGATATCAAGCCCCCACCGGATCAGGGAGCCGATGATCAGGGAAGGTGACCGCATGAGGGCCGCCTCCTTCGCCGAGGCGGTCGATCGAGCCGCCTCGATCCTGACGGAGGCTGAGCGCCCCCTGATCTTCATGGGGTGCGAGACCTCCAGCGAGGCGATGGAGGTGGGGCTCCACTTAGGAGAGTATCTGGGGGCTGTCGTCGACTCCAACTCCACCGTATGCCATGGTCCCACCGCCATGGGGATTCAGGAGGCGGGACGGGTCGGCTCCACCGCCGGCCAGGCAAAATCTCGGGCAGATCTCGCCGTCTACTGGGGGTCTAACCCCCTGGAGTCGATGCCCCGCCACATGTCCCGCTATGCCATCTACCCCCGGGGCCACTGGACCCGGAGGGGGAAGTTCGACCGGACCGTTATCACCGTAGACCCGAGAAGGACCATAACCGCCGAGAACTCCGACCTCCACATCCAGCTGAAGCCCAACACCGACTACGAGCTGATCTCGGCGCTCCTCACCCTCCTCCACGGCAAAAGGCCCCACGAGTCGGTGGAGGAGATCACCGGGATCTCCATCTCCCGGATGGAAGAGATGCTGGAGATGATGAAGTCGTCCAACTTCGGCATCATCTACGTCGGCCTGGGGATCGCCTCCTCCTATGGAAAGCACCGGAACGCCGAGGCGGCCTTCAACCTGGTCAAGGAGATGAACGGCACCACCAAGTTCGTCATCGGCGCCCTGAGGGGTCACTGCAACGTCGCCGGGTTCAACCAGATTGCCTCCTACCTCTACGGCTATCCCTTCGGCCTCGACTTCTCTCGGGGGTATCCCCGCTACAACCCCGGCGAGTTCACCGCCGTCGACCTCCTCCGGGAAAAAGACGTGGATGCAGCTCTGATAGTCTCCGCCGATCTAGTCTCCCACTTTCCGGCAGACTGCGCCGAATATCTGGCCGAGATCCCGGTAGCTTGTATCGAGATCGCTCCATCTCCCACCACCATCGTCTCCGATGTGGTGCTTCCAGGGGTCATAGATGCCATGGAGTGCGACGGAACCTTCTATCGGCTCGACGACGTCCCCATCTACTTCAGGCCCTTCACCACCTCCCCCTTCTCCTTCACCGAGAGCAACGAGGATACCATGAGAAGAATATTCGATCGTGTAAGGGAGCCTAAAATCTGAAAATATGCCCGAAGAATGATCCTTTGCTTTTGGAGGATATGAATTGTCTACAAAACTGGTGCCATCTCTTTGCCCTTACTGTGCAGTAGGTTGCGGCTATTACCTCGTTGTAGAGAGGGGCAAGGCCATAGGCGTTGAGTATATGAAAGACCACCCCGCCTCTGAGGGGGCCCTCTGCCCCAAGGGGAACGCCGTCCTGGAGATCTTGAATAATGGGGACCGGCTCGAATATCCCCTGAAGAGGAGAGGGGACGAATTTGTGAGGATCTCCTGGGAAGAGGCCCTGGATCTGGCGGCGGAGGGATTGTCCCGCAATGCAAAAGACCCCGGCCCAAAATCCCTGGGTTTTTTGGCCTCATCCCGCTGCAACAACGAAGAGAACTACCTGATGCAGAAGCTCGCCCGCCTCCTGGGCTCACCGAACGTAGACAACTGCGCCCGTCTCTGCCATTCGCCTACCGTCGTCGGCCTGGGCGCGGTCCTGGGGACGGGAGCCATGACCAACAACCTCGGAGACCTCAAAAACTCCAGATGCATCTTTGCCATAGGCACCAACTTCGCCGAGGCTCATCCCGTAGTCTCCCGCTGGGTAGGGAAGGCGAAGGAGAGCGGGGCGAAGGTGATCGTCGCCGATCCGCGGATCACGTCCACCTCCTGGATGGCGGATCTCCACCTGCGGATCAAGCCCGGAACCGACATCGACCTCTTGAGGGGGATGATGAAGGTGATCGTGGATGAGGGGCTCGCAGACGAGAAGTTCATACAAGGGAGGACCGAGGGCTTCGAAACGCTCTCTGAAAACCTCAGCGGCTATTCCCTGGCGAAGGCTTCTGAGCTGACGGGCGTTACCGCTGGAGAGATCGCCAGGGCCGCACGGATCTATGCCCGGTCCCCAGCTTCCTCTCTCCTCTACTCCATGGGCATAACCCAGCACGTCTGTGGCACCGACAATGTGAAGGCCTGCGCCACCCTCGCCTTGCTCGCCGGCCAGATGGGAAGGCCCGGAGCAGGCGTCTGGCCGATGCGCGGGCAGAACAACGTCCAGGGAAATTGTGATATGGGCGGGATGGTCGAGTTCTATCCAGGCTACAGGAACTCCTCCGACCCGAAGTCCGTCGAGTTTTTCAAGGCCGCCTGGAAGGCGGAGGACCTCCCCCTGGGGCCGGGGCTGACCTCCACCGAGATGACCGAGGCGGCGCTGGAGGGGAAGATCAGGGCGATGTACATCATCGGAGAGGACCCCGTCACCTGTGATGCCAACATCAAAAAGACTAAAGCTGCCCTCGATAACCTCGACTTTCTCATCGTCCAGGAGATCTTCATGACCGCCACCGCCAGGATGGCCGATCTCGTCCTGCCGGCGGCCGCCTGGGCGGAGAAGGACGGAAGCTACACCTCTATGGAGCGGCGGGTCCAGTGGATCGACCAGGCCGTCCCTCCCGTCGGCGAGGCGAAAGAGGGGCTCTGGATAATAAATGAGATCGGGAAGCGGATGGGTCTGGATCTCAAGGGGGAGAGCGCCGACGGGGTTTTAAAAGAGATCAACAGGACCGTGCCGCAGTACGGGGGGATGACCCGGGAGAGGATATCCAAGAGGGGAGGCCTCCTCTGGCCCTGCCCCGACGAGGACCATCCCGGGACGGAGATCCTCCATCGGGAGAGGTTCTCCACCGCCAGCGGAAGGGCGAATATCGCCTCTGTAGAAAACAGGCCGGCCTTCGAGGAGATGAGCCCGGAATATCCGATCCTCCTTTCCACTGGCAGGATCGTAGTCCACTACAACAGCGGCTCCATGACGAGGCGGAGCCCCTCCCTCCTGGATAGGGACCCTGAGCTCTACGTCGAGATCAATCCGGAGGATGCCGCGAGGCTGTTGGTCTGCGAAGGTGATATGGTCAAGGTGGAGACGGTCCGGGGTGAGGCCGAGGCCCGGGCCCGTTTGACGGAGAAGGTCTTGCCGGGGATGGCCTTCATGCCCTTCCACTGGCAAGGTACGAACGTCATCACCTCCGATGCCCTCGACCCCGTGGCCAAGATCCCGGAATATAAGATGGCAGCCTGCAGAATATCGGTGAAGTCTTGAGGCGCCAGGGATGAAAGAGAGCTGGCACGCTCGGAGGATCGAAGAGGCGGAAGAGTTCTGGAAGAGGGAGCGGCTCGATCCTGCCGCCGCCTTCCATACGGTGAGGTGCACCGAGATCTCGGATTCAAAGAGGTTGAGGCTGGAGGTGGATGTAGCCGTCGAGGAGAGGATCGCTCTATTTCTGGATGGGGTGAAGGTGGCGGACCTCTTCTGCCTCCCATCACAGCTCGAAGAGCTGGCCGTCGGCCATCTCGTCTGCGAGGGGCACCTTGGAGGGATCGAAGATCTCGTCTCGGCGAGGGTGGACGGCAAAGAGATAGTCTGCGAAGGGAGAAGCAAAGTGATAAAGAGGGAGGCTCGACCGACGGTCTCAGACCTGAGGATCAGTCCCGAGGCCGTCTTCAGAGCCTTCGATGAGATCAACGAGGGCGCCCTCCTCTGGAGGAGGACCGGGGGGACCCACTCGGCTCTGGTGGTGGGTGAGGATGGTGCTATACGATCTTTCTGCGAGGATGTGAGCAGATCCTCGGCGGTGGACAAGGCCGTCGGGTCGGCCCTCATGGGAGGAGCCGATCCGTCGAGGTCTGCTCTGATAACGACGGGAAGGCTCTCATCGGCGATCGTCTCCAAGGCGGCGATGGCTGGGGTCCCCGTCCTGGTCAGCAGGGCAGGCCCCCTGAACTCCGGAATAGAGCTGGCCGTGAGGCTGGGGATGACCCTGGCCGCCTTCGCCAGAAGGCCGAATCTCTACGTCTACGCCGGCGAGGAGAGGCTCCTATGACGATGGCGTCAGGCTCTTTTGAATCCCGAAGGCGAGGGTGAGAATGAATAACGAAAATACCGGGATGACGGATCTTTTAGAGGTCGCAAGGTTCCTGTTCATCTCCGAGCTGGACCGCTGGTGCGCCCAGAGGGGCGTTTCGAGGGACGAGCTGGACGATCAGGTGGTAGCGACCCGCCCCCTCAAGAGCGACGAGGCGATCGGAAACCCCGGGAGGGACGACTTCCCCATCCTGAGGGGAAGAGAGATCCTGATGGAGGCGAGTTATAGGGGGTCTTTTGGCCAGGCCTTCACCTCCGCCCGGGGCGTCTTCAGCGGAACCCTGGAGGAGGTGCTGGAGCTCTCGCTGGAGAAGACCTTCGAGCGGGCGGTCCTCGTGTCGACCATCAACGCCGTCATGAGAGATCTGGGGCTGGTGGAGGGGACGGTCCACTGCAGGGATGCCGGCCCCCGGGACTGTGCCGCAAGCCTAGGCCAACGGTTGAGAGAGGTGAACGTTTATCCGGTGGGGCTTGTGGGGATGCAGCCCGCCATCCTCTCGTCTCTGGTTGATATATTCGGCCCCGAGGGGGTGATGGTCTCAGACCTAGCCTGTGCCGGTGAGATCCGTTCGGGGGTCAAGGTCCTGGACGGTGCCCGCCCCAGTTCCCTCTTTGAGAGCTGCCCCACAGTTCTGATCACAGGCACCACCCTCGTCAACGGCACCATCGACGGCCTTATGGAGCTGGCTGATCGGTTCGAAAACCGGGTCGTCTTCTACGGGACGACCATCGCAGGGGCCGCCCGCCTCCTCGGCCTGGAGAGGTGGTGCATCTGTTCAAAGTGACCTTCCTCTTCCACAAACCTCCTCTTACAATTGATACCGCCACTCTCAGGAGCGATTGATAAGATGTCTGAAATAACCCTTACCATCGACGGCCGAGAGGTGACGGTCCCCCCGGGGGCTACCATCCTCGATGCAGCCCGGAAAGCCGGCTCTTATGTGCCGGCGCTCTGTGATCACCCATCCTTGGAGCCCATAGGCTCCTGCAAGCTCTGCATCGTCTCTGTAGAGGGGCTTGATAACTATCCTACATCCTGCAATACTCCGGCGGAAGAGGGGATGGTGGTAAAGACCCGGACTGGAGAGCTGCAGGAGATGAGAAGGCACACCCTGGAGATCCTCCTCGCCCTCACCAATCATCCTACATCATGCCTCTTTTGCGATAGAAAGGACGAATGCGCCGACCTGCGGGAGTGCATGAGGAAGTTTCCGGTGACCGTGGGCTGCAAGTACTGCCCGCAAGATGGGAGGTGCGAGCTGCAGGAGGCGGTGGAGTTCGTCGGCCTGGAGAAGGTCAGATATCAGCACACTTTTCGGAATATGCAGGTTTTAAGAGAGCCCTTCTTCGACCGCAACTACAACCTCTGCATCATGTGCAGCCGATGCGTGCGAGTATGCGCAGAGGTCCGCGGGGAGGGGGTCCTCAAGAGCAACCCCGACTTTCACAGGATGCACTGGATAGGACCCTCATCTTTGATGGACTCCGACTGCAAGTTCTGCGGCGCATGCATCGACGTCTGCCCCACCGGCGCCCTATCCGTCAGGTCTGAGAAATGGGTCCGGCCGGAGAGGACGGTCTCCACCGTCTGCCCCTACTGCGGTGTCGGCTGCCGGCTGAAGCTTGGAGTCAGAGATGGCATGATAATCACCGTCTCTCCGGATGGAGAGGGCCCGGTGAATCGGGGTCAGCTCTGCGTCAAGGGCCGCTTCGGCCTCGACGAGATCGTCCATCATCCCGACCGCATCACCACCCCTCTGATAAGACGGAACGGCCGATTCGAGGAGGCTACTCTCGAGGAGGCCCTCGACCTCGTCGCGAGAAGGTTCTCCGAGATCCGGGACAAATACGGTCCCGACTCCCTGGCAGCCCTCTCCTCATCCCGGTGCACCAACGAGGAGAACTACCTGGTTCAGAAGCTCGCTCGGGCGGCCTTCGGCACCAACAACGTCGACAACTGCGCCCGGGTCTGCCATGCCCCTTCGGTGACGGGCCTCGCTGCCTGCTTCGGCAGCGGTGCCGCCACCAACTCTTTCGATCAGATCGAAGACGCCGATGTGCTGTTCATCATCGGCTCCAACACCACCGAGGCTCATCCCATCGTCGGCCTGAAGGTGATCGCTGCGGCGAAGAAGGGAAGAAAGATCATAGTCGCCGACCCCCGGAAGATCGAGCTCGTCGGCCGGTCGAAGGTCTGGCTGAACCTGCGGCCGGGGACGAACATCGCCCTCCTCAACGGGATGATGAACGTCATCCTCCGGGAGGGGCTGGAGGATAGGGAGTTCATCGCCAGCCGGACCGAGGGGTTCGAGGAGTTCAGGAAGGTGGTCGAGGGATATCCGCCAGAGAGGGCTGCCGAGATAACCGGGGTTCCCGCAGGGGATATCATCGAAGCCGCCCGGCTCTACGCCGGGGCGGATAAGGCGATGATCATCTACAGCCTGGGGATGACAGAGCACGTCACCGGGACCGCCAACGTGATCTCCCTGGGCAACCTCGCCATGCTGACGGGGAACGTCGGCCGCAGGTCGACGGGGGTGATGCCCTTGCGGGGTCAGAACAACGTCCAGGGGGCCTGCGACATGGGGGCCCTTCCCAACAACTACGTCGGCTACCAGCCGGTGACGGACGCGAAGATCCGATCCAAGTTCGAAGATGCCTGGAAGGTCCGCCTCCCCGCAAATCCCGGCCTCACCTCCACAGAGATGATGGAGCGGCTCGCGGAAGCAAGAGGCGTCCGGGGGCTCTATATCCTGGGGGAGGACGTTGCCCAGACAGAGCCCGATACCAACCGCGTCCGCTCCTCCATGGAGGCCCTGGAGTTCCTCGTCGTCCAGGAGATATTTCCCACCGAGACGACCAAGTACGCTGACGTCATCCTTCCGGCCGCAAGCTTCGCCGAGTGCGACGGGACCTTCACCAACGGGGAGCGGAGGATCCAGCGGGTGAACAGAGCGATCCCTCCTCTCTGCGGCCTTGCGAACTGGGAGACGATCTGCCTCATCGCTAGGAAGATGGGCTATCCGATGAAGTACAGCCACCCCTCCGAGATCATGGAGGAGATATCATCTCTGGCGCCGATCTTCGCCGGAGTGAGCTTTGAGCGGCTGGACCCTCGGGGCCTCCAGTGGCCCTGCCCCTCGATAGACCACCCGGGGACGGAGACGATGCACCTCGGCTGTTTCAGCCGGGGGCTCGGCAAGTTCAACGGCGCAGAGCACAGCCCCCCCGCCGAGGAGCCCGATCCGGACTATCCCCTGATCCTCACCACCGGCCGAAGAAGGGAGCATTACAACTGCGGCTCCATGACCCGTCGCTCAAAAGGGATAATGTGGATATGGCCGGAGGAGACGATAGAGATAAGCCCTGCGGACGCCGGGGAGCTGGGGATCGAGGACGGGGAGACGGTCCTGGTCCGGTCCAGGCGAGGCGAGGTGAGGACGAAGGCGAGGGTCACCGATAAGTCATCCCGGGGCGTCGCCTTCATGTCCTTCCACTACCAGGACGTTCTCACCAACCTTCTCACCAACGCCGCCCTGGATCCCCAGGCGAAGACGCCGGAGTATAAGGCGTGCGCCATACGGATAGAGAAGATCCCTTCGTGAAGGCGGAAGTAAATCCTCCACGCTGGTCCCCGCCGGGGGACCAATCCATATTTAAAAAGGCGGCACTCCACCCTCCTCCATGAGACTCCTCCTCTTCGACCCCTCCTCCGGCGCCTCCGGCGATATGATCATGGCATCCCTCCTGGACCTGGGGGCAGACCCCGACGCCGTAAGGAAAGCCGTCGAGGCGGTCGGCTGCGGCCTTGAGACGTCGAGGGAAGAGAGGCACCACATCTCCTCCACCAGGGTCAGGATCCATGCCGGCGGGAAGAGGTACAGGACCCTGGCGGAGGCGAGGTCGATCCTGGCTGCGGCAACCCTCGCCCCCCACGCCCTTGACCGTGCCCTGCAGATCATGGAGATCCTGGCCTCCGCGGAGGGGAGGGTCCACGGCGTCTCCGGAGAGGAGGCGCGGTTCCACGAGATCGGGGCGATGGACGCCCTCGCCGACATCGCCGGATCCTCTGCCGCCCTTTCGAGCCTCGCCGTCGATAGGGTAGTCGTCCTGCCGATATCCGTCGGATCGGGGACCGTCGTCGCCGCCCACGGCCGCCTCCCCGTCCCCGCCCCCGCGACCCTGGAGGTCCTTAAGGGATCGGGGCTCCTCTGGAGGGGTGGGCCCGTCGAGGGGGAGCTATTGACCCCCACGGGGGCGGCGATCCTGGCGGGGTTCGCCGACGAGGCCGCCGCCGAATATCCCCTGATCCGGGCCGGGGCCTCGGGCTACGGAGCCGGAACGAAGGATTTGGCGATCCCAAACCTCCTGCGGACCGTCGTCGGGGAGATGGCGGCGCCGAAGGGCGCAGGCGGGGGCCATCCCCACCACGACCGGGTCGTCCAGCTGGAGACGAACGTCGACGACGTCACCGGCGAGGTCCTGGGCGGCCTTTTAGAGATCCTGATGGAGGAGGGGGCCCTGGACGTCGCCATCGTCCCGGCTCTGATGAAGAAGGGAAGGCCGGCAAGCCTCGTCAAAGTTTTGGCGAGGAAGGAGGAGGCGCAGCGGCTAGCCCGGATCGTGATGAAGGAGACGGGTAGCCTTGGGGTCAGGGTTTTTCCCAGCCTCCACCGGTTCGTCGCCGAGAGGGAGGAAAGGGAGGTCGCCTTCGAGATCAGCGGCCGGCCTTTCAGGGTGAGGGCGAAGGTGAGCTTCCTCGGGGACGAAGTCCTCCGGATCAAGGCCGAGCACGACGACTGCCGGCAGATCGCCAGAGAGAGCGGCCTTTCCCTGAGGGAGGTGGCGAGGAGGGCGGAGGAGGCGGCATGGAGAGAGGAGGAGTGAACCCACCCCGGTCCCGTCCCCGCAATCCCGGCCAGATAAAAATTCTGACCTCTTCCGGATTGTTATACCCTTGCTGCGGATGAGAGAATCAAAAGTTATTACGACCTTTCCATCTAATCGCAAGGTTCTTCTATCTATAGGGGGTCAATCCATCCGGTGCATGTTTCATGACTTCTGATGCCTCCAGAGAGCTCTTCGAGGCCGCCAAGAGGCTGATGCCGGGGGGCGTCAGCAGCCCCGTCCGGGCGATATCCCCCTACCCCTTCTACGTCTCCAGGGCCCAGGGACCCTTCCTCTGGACGGTGGACGGCCAAAAGCTCATCGACTACTGCCTCGCCTACGGCCCCATGATCCTGGGGCACAGACACCCCGCCGTCATGAATAGGGTCGTTGAGCAGCTGGAGCAAGGCTGGCTCTACGGGACCCCGTCGGAGCTGGAGGTCGACCTCGCAAAAAGGATCGTCGGCCATTATCCGAGCATCGATATGCTCAGGTTCGTCAACACCGGGACGGAGGCGACGATGGCAGCCCTGAGGATAGCCCGGGGGTACACCGGCAAAGAGAGGATAGTCAAGGTGGAAGGAGGCTTCCACGGAGCCCACGACTCCGTCCTGGTGAAGGCGGGCTCCGGCGCCACGACCCTGGGGACCCCCGACTCCCTGGGCGTCCCGAAGGATACGGCCAAAAACACCCTCCAGGTCCCCTACAATGACCTTTCGGCGATCGAATCTCTCCTCGAGGGCTTCGACGGGGAGGTAGCAGCGGTGATCATGGAGCCGGTCCTGGGGAACATCGGACCGATCCTCCCCGAGGAGGGGTACCTGGAGGGGGTCCGGCGGCTGACGGAGGATCACGGCGTCCTTCTGATATTCGACGAGGTGATCACCGGCTTCCGGCTCAGCCTCGGGGGAGCCCAGGCCTTCTACGGCGTCGTCCCCGACATGACGACCCTGGGGAAGATCATCGGCGGAGGCTTCCCCATAGGGGTCGTCGGCGGCAGGCGGAATCTGATGGAGACCGTCGCCCCCAGCGGCGGGGTCTACCAGGCGGGGACCTTCAACGGAAGTCCGGTATCATTAGCCGCCGGGATGGCGACCCTCGACTTCCTGGAAGGGCAGAGGGTCCTCGATAGGCTCAACGCCGTCGGGGACGGCCTGAGGGCGGCGCTCTCGGATATCGTCGAGGACCTGGGGCTGGGCTATTCGGTGGTGGGGATCGCCTCGATCTTCAAGATCTTCTTCGGCGATCATCCAAGAAACTACGTCGAGGCTCTCCGGTGCGACAAGGCCGGATACTTCGCATTCTTCCGGCGGATGCTCGCCTCGGGGGTATTTCTCCCCCCGAGCCAGTTTGAGACGAACTTCTTATCCGCCGCCCATTCCGATGAGGTCATCAACGAAACTCTGGAGGCCTACAAGTTAAACCTGAAAAGCTGACGGTGGGAAGCCGCGGGAGCCCTCTAGCGCTGCGGCAGACGAAGACCGCCATATCCCTCCTGGAGGCGAGGGGGATCGAGACGAGCCTGGCGATCGTCAAGACGAGAGGAGACCAGGTCCAGGACGTCCCCCTCCACATGGTATCAGGGAGGGGGCTCTTCGTCAAGGAGATCGACGACCGTATGGCTGCAGGCGAGATCGACGTCGCCGTCCACAGCATGAAGGACCTCCCATCCAAGAGGCCGGGAGGGCTCGTCATAGCTGCCGTCCTTCCGAGAGACTCCCCCTTCGACGTCCTGGTGAGCGGCGACGGCGCCACCATCGACGAGCTGGAGGAGGGGGCGGTCGTCGGGACCTGCAGCATGAGGCGAGCTTCGCAACTGCGACGGGCGAGGCCGGACCTGGTCATTGAGTCCCTCCGGGGGAACCTGGAGACGAGGCTTCGGAAGCTCGACGAGGGGAGGTACAGGGCGATCGTCCTCGCCGAGGCGGGGATAGAGAGGATGGGATACCGTCCTCAGTACTCCGTCCTGGACCCCGAGAGGTTCCTTCCTTCGGCAAACCAGGGGGCGATCGCAGTGGTGACGACCCGGGGCAGGGCCGAGGAGGCGGTCGGCGAGATCGACCACCTCCCCACCAGGAGGGAGACGGAGGTGGAGCGGGTGATCCTGGAGGCGATCGGCGGCTCCTGCGTCGTCCCCATGGCAGCCTTTGCGAGGCTGGATGGGGCCGAAATCCTCGTCGAGGCCGAGGTATTGTCCCTGGACGGGTCGAGGTTCGTCCGGGTGGACGGGAGGGTCCCGGCGGACGACCACATAAACGGGGCGACGGATCTGAGCCGGAGGCTTGTGGAGATGGGGGGACGCGATCTTGCAGAAGAGGCGGTGAGGAACGTTGGAAAGGTCTGAAGGCGGGAAGGTCTGGCTGGTGGGCGCCGGCCCCGGCGATCCGCAGCTCGTGACCCTGAAGGCCAAGAGGTTGATGGAGGAGGCAGAGGTCGTCTTATTCGACCGTCTCCTCTCTTCCGAGGTCCTGGGTTGGGCTGCTGAAGGGGCGGAGATGATCGACGTAGGGAAGCTTCCCGGCCGCCACAAGCTCTCCCAGGAGGAGATAAACGATCTTCTGGTGGAGAAGGCAAGGGAGGGAAAGAGAGTGGTTAGGCTGAAGGGGGGCGACCCCTTCGTCTTCGGGAGGGGGGGCGAAGAGGGGCTCGCCCTCGCCGCAGCAGGCATACCCTTCGAGGTCGTCCCCGGAGTGACGTCGGCGATATCGGTCCCCGCGGGTGCGGGGATCCCCGTCACCCATAGGGGCGTCGCCACCGCCTTCACCGTCGTCACCGGCCACGAGGAGCCAGGAAAGGACGACGAGCTGGACTGGGAGGCCCTGGCCCGGGTCGGTGGAACCCTCGTCGTCCTGATGGGGGTATCGAGGCTCGCCGATAACGTCTCGGCCCTCCTGCGGGGCGGAAGATCTCCGAAGACCCCGGCGGCGCTGATAGAGAAGGGGTGGAGCCCCGAAGAGAGGCTCGTCGTCGCAAGCCTCGGCGATATCGTCGAGAGGGCGAAGGAGGAGGATGTGGAGTCCCCCGCCATCCTGGTGGTGGGGGATGTGGTCGGCCTATCCGAGAGGCTCAGGCCCCCCACCATCGCCATCCTGAGGCCGGACAACCGGGGAGACGAGTCGGAGAAGGTCGCCCGAAAGATGGGTTTCAGGCCGGTCCTCGCCCCCTCCATAGCCTTTTTGGAGCTGCCCCTACCTTGCGACCTCCCCGAGAGGATAAAGAGGGCCGATTGCGTCGTCTTCACCAGCGCCACAGGCGCCGAGATCGCCCTCCGGGACCCTGGACTGGCCGATCTTTTCAAGGGATCGGTCCTCGCCACCATCGGCCCGCGGACGGAGGAGGCGCTGGTGGAGAGGGGTCTATCCGTCGCCGTCGTCCCCGAGAGCTACAGCTCCCGGGGGCTCGCCCTCGCCCTGGCTCCGAGGTTCAAAAAGGTCCTCCTCCTCCGGAGCGCCAGGGGGAGCCCGGAGCTGGTGGAGATCCTGGAGGTGGCGGCGGTGGAGGTGGACGAGGTCCACCTCTACGACATCGCCCCCTCCGAAGACCCGAAGCTCGACTGGCTCATCCGGCGGGGGACTCCCGACATCTACGCCTTCACCAGCGGCTCCACGGCCAAGAACCTCATGGAGAGGGCAAGAGAGCTGGGTTGCGAGGAAGACCTCCGGGATAAGCTCGCAGGAGCCACGGTCGCCGCCATCGGTCCCCCCACCAAAGCGGAGCTGGAGCGGCTGGGGGTCCGGGTCGACTGCGTACCGGAGAGGTTCACCTTCGAAGGGATGCTTGAAGAGATCAGGAGGAGAAGATGATAATATTCTCGAAGGTCCTCGCCGACCACGGGACGGTCTGGGACGCCATAAGGGCGGCAGAAGAGGTGGGAGAGCCGATCTCCGCCGAGATGATAAGGTTCTCGGGGGAGACGAAGCCGGTGGTGATGTGGAATATCACCCGCCACTGTAACCTCAATTGTGACCACTGCTACATAGACGCGACGGCCTCCGCCGCCGAGGAGCTCACCCTCGAGGAGGGTATAAGGCTCATCGACGACCTCGCCGAGATGAAGGTCCCGATCCTGATCCTCACCGGCGGCGAGCCGCTCCTCAGCCGAAACTTCTACGCCTACGCCTTCCATGCGAGAGAGGTGGGCCTGAGGACGGTGATATCGACGAACGGGACCCTCATAACCCCGGAGGTGGCAGGGCTCCTCGCGGAGGCAGAGATCAGGTACGTCGGGGTCAGCCTCGACTCCTGCAGGCGGGAGGTCCACGACAGCTTCAGGGGGGTGGAGGGCGCCCACGAGAGGGCCTTGGCGGGGCTCGTCAACGCCCGGGATGCCGGCCTGAAGACGGGCCTGCGAGTGACCCTCACTCGGGATAACTGGCACGAGGTCCCCGCCCTCCTGGAGCTAGCCCTGGAGATGGAGATCCCCAGGTTCTGCCTCTACCACCTCGTCCCCGTGGGGAGGGGAGCGGGGATCTCGGACCGGGATGTCACCGCCGAGGAGAGGAGGTCGGTCATCAGGTTCCTGGCGGAGGCGGCGGTGGAGCTGAAGGACCGGGAGATCGAGATCCTCTCCACCGACTCCCCCATGGACGGGGCGTACCTGCTGGAGATTCTGAAAGACGATCCTGAGAGGCGGGAGCGGGCGAGAAAGCTCCTCAAAAGCTCCGGGGGTTGCACCGCCGGGGTGAAGGTCGCAAATATCAACCATCGCGGAGACGTCCATCCCTGCCACTTCATGCCCGAGGTCGTCGTCGGTAACATCCGGGAGAGGTCCTTCCGGGATATCTGGATCGACGGCCCAACCCCTGAGCTTCTGGAGCTGAGGGATATCAGGTCTCATCTGAAGGGGGCCTGCAGCGACTGCGAGTACCTCGACGTCTGCGGCGGATGCCGGCAGAAGGCGAGGTACTACTGCGGTGACGTCCTGGGGGAGGACCCTACCTGTGTCGTAAAGGATCTCTTGGGAAGATGAGCCGGAGGGTCCGCCCTCAAGGGCCCACTGCGACATAACCCTTTTTTTCCGTCTACTGCCTGTCGCCGGCGGCGCGGAGGCGAGAGAACTTAGCCACCTTCAGGGCTTTTTAAATGAAACGGGGCCGCCAGAGATCTCAAATCGTGGATGTGGGGAGACGGTATCGGAAAGTTTAATAAACGAGTACAGCCGAATTACCGGCAGGAGTGATTCAAATGGCGGAAGAGAAGAAGACGAAAGAGGAAGAGGTCGAGGTTGAGCCGATACGTCCCGGTGAGGAGAGAGGCGGGGGGAGCAAGAAGAAGGGCAAGGGTGGAAGGCTTCTGGACACCTGCGTATAGATCGATGAAAAGGCGAGCCGTTACTTCGGCCGCCGTCCTTCACTTTTATAGGTTCTTCATCAGTTTTGCCGATGGATCCCATCAGTCCACATCATATCTTCGCCAGGGATCGAGGGAGTCAGAAAAAATGAAGATTACAGATCAGATTCATGCTTTGAAGATACCCTTCCAGATAAGAGATCCTTCCGGCGTCATGGTTCCTTGGTTCGTTTACGGCTATATGATCTATATGGCGAAGATGTAACTCTCGTCGACGGCGGCGTCGCCTCATCCGAGGATAAGATCGTCGATTATCTCGAAAAGACGGGCAGCAGGCATGAGGAGATCGGTGGCGTCCGGGCTCTTCTTTCCGCCTGACGATGAGCTCTCTTTATTCTTCGACCTAAAGGTTTAATGTAGATGGCAGAAGAGATCTGACCTGTGGCCATACAGCTCTTAAACGACATCATCGTCATATTCATCATATCGATAGTCGCCATCTTCGTCGGCCACCGGCTGAAGGTGCCGGTCGTCGTCGGCTTTCTGGCGACGGGTGTTGTGGCCGGACCCCACGGCCTGGGGCTGATCCAGGAGGTGGAGCAGATCGAGGTCCTCGCCGAGATCGGGGTCGTCCTCCTCCTCTTCGCAATAGGGATCGAGTTCTCCTTCGAGAAGCTGTTCAGGATCAAGAGGGCCGCTCTGTTGGGGGGCCCCCTCCAGGTCGCCGTCACCTTCATTGTGACTACCTTCATCGGCATCAAGATCGGCCTTCCCTCAAACGAGGCGATCTTCGCCGGGTTTCTCGTATCCCTCAGCAGCACGGCGGTCGTCCTGAAGATCATGCAGGATAAGGACGAGGTCGACACTCCCCACGGCGGAAACACCCTGGGGGTTCTGATCTTTCAGGATATCGTCGTCGTCCCCATGATGCTCCTGACCCCGCTGCTCGCGGCACAGTACTCTGAGAGCCTGGGGATGCCGCTCCTCTTGATGCTGGCGAAGGGCGTCGGGATAATCGTCCTTGTGATAGTGGGGGCGAAGCTGATCGTCCCCGCCCTCCTCTACCAGGTCGTACGGCTCAGGTCGAGCGAGCTCTTCCTCCTGACCGTCGTCCTCATCTGCCTCACCGTCGCCTGGATATCCTTCACCGCCGGCCTCTCCCTGGCCCTGGGCGCCTTCCTCGCGGGGCTGATCATCTCCGAGTCGGAGTACAGCTACCAGGCGCTGGGGAACATCCTCCCCTTCAGAGACGTCTTCACCAGCTTCTTCTTCGTCTCCATCGGGATGCTCCTGGACGTCGGATTCTTTTTGGAGAGGGCTGATCTTCTCGTAGCGGTGGCCCTGGGGGTTCTGATCCTGAAGGCGGCGATCGCCGGGGGCGTATCCGTCCTCCTGGGCTACCCCCTCAGGACGGGGATCCTGGTGGGGCTCGCCCTCGCTCAGATCGGGGAGTTCTCCTTCATCCTCTCCAAGACGGGGCTCGACTCGGGGATCATAAACCAGTTCGAGTACCAGATCTTCCTCGCGGTCTCGATCTTGACGATGGCCGCAACCCCCTTCGTCATCGCCGGGTCCCCGAAGGCGGCCGACCTCCTCTACCGCCTCCCCCTCCCCAAGAGGCTTAAGGCCGGCCTTCCCTTCGCGGCGATCCCCGAGAAGAGGGAGAATCATCTGGTGATCGTTGGCTACGGCTTCGTCGGTAGGACTCTGGCGAGGGCCGCCCGGGTCGGAGATCTCTCATACATGGTCCTGGAGATGAACCCCGAGAAGGTGAGGGGGGAGAGGGCGAACGGCGAGCCGATCCACTATGGCGATGCCACCCAGGAGCTCGTCCTCCGACACGCCGACGTGGATAAGGCGAGGGTCGTCGTCGTCGCCGTATCCGACGAGATGGCGACCCGCAGGATCGTGGAGCTGGCGAGGAGGATCAACCCCAAGGTCTACATCATGGCACGGGTCCGGTACCTCAACGAGGCGGCGCATCTATACGACCTGGGGGCGGACGAGGTCGTCCCCGAGGAGTTTGAGACCTCGGTGGGAATCTTCTCCCGGGTCCTCGCCAAGTACCTGGTTCCCAGAAACGAGATCGAGAAGATGATCGTAGAGGTCCGGTCCCTCGGCTATGATATGTTCAGGAACACCGAGATCGAGCCTGCCAAGATCTCGGACCTGAGGCGGTACCTCCCCAACGTCGAGGTCGTCACCGTCAAGGTGGAGGTGAGGGCCCCGGCCTGTGGCAAGACCCTCGCCGATATAGCCCTCAGGAAGACCCTGGGGGTGAACGTCATTGGGATCATCAGGGAGTCGGGGAACGTCCTGAACCCTCACAGCGATACAGAGATCGTCGCTGGGGACGTCCTCCTGGTCCTGGGGACCTCTGAGCAGATCGCCAGGTCCAGATACCTCTTCAGAGACCCCGTCAGGTACCCTCGGGCGGGGGCCGGGGCTCTCAGGCCTCCGGAAGAGGCCACCTCCGGGGATGGCGAGGTCGGATCTATGGAGGACGCCGGCGCGCCGGACCGATCCGACCGGAAGGAAGGCTGAGGCCCTGATCCCCGGTCCCTCAGAGGATCTCCTGACGGTCTCTTCGTCCAAAAGTTAGATATAATAATGATGACAGATTATCTTCTGTCAGGGAGATGGCCTCTGGGAATCCCAAAATTGGTTTGCAGGATAATCGTCTGCTTAAAGCACACATAGAACCTCCCGGATAGGACCGTCCTCTGTATTCGAAGACGAGAACGTAAGGGCAGCTTTGAGCCGGGGGGCGAAAAGCCCTCCGGCCTCCCTCCAACTCCCCATTTTCGCCCGCTCCTTTTATCTCTTTTCAGATCCGGGAGATCGGCGGAGAAAGCTATAAAATATAAGAGATCCTTCATGGAGTTGGTGGATTAAAAATGAAAGAAGAAGTATTCTTCGGCGAAGGGATGGTGGGGGTCAAGAAAGATTACCCCGATCTCTACGAGGCGATCGTCGGCCTCAACGAGGCGGCGTACACAGGAAAGGTCATAGACTATCGGACCCAGAAGCTCATCGCCATGGGGATCGCTGCAGCGTCCTCCGACGAGAGGGCGACAAAGAAGCAGATGATGAGCGCGAGAAAGGAGTTCGACGTCACAAACGACGAGATCGTCGACGTCCTGAGGGTCGTCCTCCTCACCTCGGGGATGCCCCCATTCACGAAGGCGATGAAGATCCTCTACGAGCTTAAGTAGAGGGGGTTAATTGGGTCGAATTTGGGGGGGGAAGCGAGACGGCGGCAGCTCTCCCCTCAAGCCGCTTTCATCTCCTCTTCTCCATCCTTCATCTCCTTCTCCAGCTTCTTGACCGTATCCCTAAGCTGGATAGCCCTCTCGAAGTCGAGGACCTCCGCCGCCGCCCTCATCTGGGCCTCCAGCTCGATCACCACGTTCGGGATATCCGACTTGGGGATGTGCCTCGTCTCGGTGATCTCGACGGCCTTCTCCCGGATCGTCTTGATTATAGTCTTGGGGACGATCCCATGCTCTGAGTTGTACCTCATCTGGAGGGCCCGCCTCTCCTCGGTCTTTCTGACCGCCCCCCGGACCGAGTCGGTCATCCGGTCGGCGTAGAGGACGACCCGGGAGTTCGCGTTCCTCGACGCCCTGCCGATGGTCTGGATGAGGCTCCTTTCGTCCCGGAGAAATCCTTCTTTGTCCGCGTCCAGGATTCCGATGAACCCCACCTCGGGGATGTCGAGCCCCTCCCGGAGGAGGTTGATCCCCACCAGGACGTCGAACTTGCCGAGGCGGAGCTCCCGGATGATCTCGGTCCTCTCGATCGTCTGGATCTCGGAGTGGAGGTAGCGGGCCCGGATCCCGTTTCTCGCGAGATAGTCCGTCAGCTCTTCTGCGAGCTTCTTGGTCAGGGTCGTCACAAGAGCCCGGTCGCCAGCCTCGACGACTTTCTCGATCTCGAGCATCACGTCCCGGACCTGCCCCTCTGCAGGCCGGACCTCAACCTCAGGGTCGAGGAGGCCCGTCGGCCGGATGATCTGCTCGACTATCTGGCTGGACCTCTCCAGCTCAAAGGGGCCGGGGGTCGCCGAGACGAAGATGACCCGCCCCATGAACCCCTCGAACTCCTCGAATTGGAGCGGCCGGTTGTCATAGGCGCTGGGAAGGCGGAAGCCGTAGTCTACGAGGCTCTTCTTCCGGGACCGGTCGCCCCGGTACATCGCCCTGAGCTGGGGGATGGTCTGGTGGCTCTCGTCGATCACCAGGAGGAACTCCTCGGGGAAGTAGTCCAGGAGGCAGTAGGGGGGCTCGCCGGCCTTGCGGCCGTCGAAGTGGCGGGAGTAGTTCTCGATCCCCTTGCAGCTTCCCGTCTCTTCGATCATCTCGATGTCGTAGAGGGTCCTCTGCCGCAATCGGTGGGCCTCCAGCATATCGAGCTCCTGCAGCCTCTCTTCCAGCTCCTCCAGGATTGATCGGATCGCCCCCTTCTGCCCCTCCTCGGGGATGACGTAGTGGCGAGCGGGGTAGACGTAGAAGTACCTCATATCCTCGCGCCGGGCGCCGGTCCTCCGGTCGATCTCCGATATCCTATCCACCTCGTCGCCGAATAGCTCGATCCGGACGATCTCGTCGAAGTAGCCGGGGACGAGGTCGATCGTCTCCCCCTTCGCCCGGAACCTGCCCGGCGCCAGCTCCATCTCGTTTCTCTCGTACTGGATCGAGACGAGCCGCTCCAGGATCTCCCGGCGGGAGATCTGGTCTCCGACCTTCAGCTCAAATCCCATCTTCATGAAGTTTTCGGGGTTCCCCAAACCGTAGATGCAGGAGACTGAGGCGACGACGATGACGTCTTGCCGGGATAAGAGGGAGGCGGTCGCCGCGAGGCGCATCTGCTCGATCTTGGGGTTGATGGAGGAGTCTTTTTCGATGTACTGGTCTTTAGCCGGGATGTAGGACTCGGGCTGGTAGTAGTCGTAGTAGGAGACGAAGTACTCGACCCGGTTATTGGGGAAGAACTCCCGAAACTCGTTGTAGAGCTGGGCCGCCAGGGTCTTGTTGTGGGCGATGACCAGGGTCGGCTTCTTGACGGCGTCGATGACCTTGGCTACGGTGTAGGTCTTCCCCGAACCGGTGACGCCCAGGAGGGTCTGGAGCCGGTGGCCAGAGGCGAGGCCCGAGACGAGCTCATCGATAGCCTCGGGCTGGGAGCCCTTCGGCTCGAAGTCGGAGGCGATGGCGAACTGGGGATCCGAAGATGGATCAGGAAATTGGCTTGGTTTCATCATGGGGATGCCGTCGATGTGGACTTCGGGATGGGAAGTAGTTTTTGTCCTGGGGCGGCCCAAGTTAGCCCCTCGTGATCAGGTCAGGGGCGAGCCTCGCCCTCCGCAGCGGCGGAAGATCCCCGAAGAGCGCCATCTCCTCCCCCCGGATGACGAGGGCTCCGATGATCCCTGGGACCGCCACCGCATGGAAGGAGTCGGCGAGGGAAGCGCCGTCGGTGACGGCGTTGCCCAGGGCCGTCGCCGCGGCGTCGGCGAGGGGGACGTCCTCGGAGAAGACGACGGCCGCATCCGCAGAGCCGAAGCTGATGGAGGGGCCCACGGTCCCGCTGCTGGTGCAGATGCCCAGGGGCTTTTTTCGCGGCAAGATCTCGAAGGCGAGGTCTTTGAGGGGGGAGGGACCGGCGTAGATCCCCGTCAGGACGGGGCGATCGGCGACGAGGACAACGTCCCCGCCGTTGTCGACTATTGCGTGGGTCGCCCCGGCTCTGATCATCGCCTCCAGGGCGAAGAGGGCGATCGTCCCCGCGACGCTGCTCATGGGGCCGATTCCGACGGCCGAGGCCGCCCTCGCCATCTCCCTGACGATTTGGGGCGCCTCGTCGATGGGGAGGTCGTAGGGCTCCAGGGTTACGAGGAAGAAGGGGTCGGATCTGATGAACTCCTCAAGGAGCGCCCGCTGGAGGGCGATCTCCCCTATCGCCGCCACCAGGTGGGACCGCTCCTGAGCGGTGATGGTGACGATCGTCTCCTTCAGCCGAAACTTCTCCCTCAAGAGATCCGCCACCTCCTTCACCTATCGTCACCCCTCCGCCGGAGGCTCTGCATCCATCAACGTCCTTCCTGCCCCCTTCAGCGCCTTTGCGACGATCTCGCGCCTCCCCCTCAGGAGGACCTCGATCTCTTGGCCGTACCTCACCTTTATCGGCTCCGCCACCTCGTAGAGCCTCGACAGCTGCCCCATCCCCACCTCCGACGACGGCAGGCGGATGACGAACTCCTCCTGGGGAGGGAGCTTCTCTGCGATCATATCGAAGAGGACTTCGATGCCGTGGCCCTCCCGGGCGGATATGAAGACTGGGTTTGGGGCCAGGTCCCGGATCAGATCGGACCTCTCCAGGGCGACCTCGGGGTCGATCCTGTCCACCTTGTTCAGGACGGATATGATGGGGGCGTAACATCCGCAGTCCCAGAGGGCCTCGTGGCAGGAGGCGACCCTATCTCTCAAAAGCTTTGGCGGATCGGAGAGGTCCACCACCAGAAGGACCAGGTCCGCCTCGACGATCTCCGCCAGGGTCGACCGGAAGGCCTTGATCAGAAAGAGGGGGAGGTCGTCGATGAACCCGACGGTGTCGGTGAGGAGGAACCGTCTATCCCCCGCCGCCACCGCCCGGGTCGTGGGCGATAGGGTGGTGAAGGGCTGGTCTATTGCGGCGACGGACTCCTGGGCGAGGCGGTTGAATAAGGTGCTCTTTCCGGCGTTGGTGTAGCCCGCCAGGGCCACCAGGTCGAAGCCCTGCTCCTTTCGCCTCTTGCGCCTCCTCTCCCCCGTCTCCTCCACCCCCCGGAGCTCCGCCCTGATCTTCGCCATCCTCCCCGTGATGTCCCTATACATCGAGACGTCGTACCTCCCCGATCCCCGGTATCCTGGACGCTCGCTCAGCTTCTTCAGCGACTCCATCGTCTTTACGAAGGGCGCCTCGTAGGAGAGGCGGGCGAGCTCCACCTGGAGGATCGCCTCCCGGGTAGAGGCCCGGGAGGCGAAGATCTCCAGGATCAGGTTGAACCGGTCCATCGGCTGGAGGAGAAACTCCTTGTTGATGTTGAAGATCTGGCCGGGGCTGAGGGGGTCGTTGAATATCAGCTTCTCCGGCTCGTAGGATGCGGCCTCGGCGATCTTCCCCCTCCCCAGCTGAAACCTCCTGTCCCTCCCCCTCCGCTGGGAGACCTCGGCGAGGACCCTGTATCCTGCCGCCTCGGCGAGCCCCCGGAGCTCCGCCACCTCCTCAGGGCGGAGTTCTTCCTTCGGGTCCTCCCTGAAGAGGAGGACCGCAGTCTTCTCCTTCGTCATATCCCCCCCGCCGCCTCTCTTCCGGCTCCAAAGCCCAGTTCCTCGTCCATCAGCTTCAGGGCGAGCCTCCGCCCCGCAAAGGAGGCGTGGTGGGCGAGCTCCATCGCCCTCCTCTCTCCCCGGGACTCGGGGTACTTGAACTCCCGCCCCAGGATGCTTTCGACCCGCCACCGGGCGAGGTTGTAGAGGTCGCCCCTCTCGGCGATGACGACGCCCGAAAGCCCCGATACCGACTCCTCGATGAGACCGATCACCACCTCCATATCCACCGACCCTGCTACCAGGGGTACGAGCTTCATCCCCCTCGCCCTCTCGATCCCCTCGGGGGATATCCTCGCCTCCACCGAGGCAGAGACCATGATGTACCTATCGCCTTCCGCGTGCCTCCCCGATATGTCGACCGCCACCACGTCCAAAGTACCATCTCTTTAGTCAGATCGGCTTAAGAGGTCGATTATGGCGTGTTTCTCGACGACATCCGTCGCCATCTCCAGGGTTAGCCCCGCCCCTCTGGCGATCTCGATCGCCCTCTTTCGGTCGATGAGGTCCTCGGGGGCGTGGGCGTCGGTGTCGACGACGATCTTCGCCCCCGCCTCCAGGGCGAGCCTCGCCACGTGGCCGTTCGTCGAATTGTGCCCTCGCCGGGCTGTCAGCTCGAGGCAGACGTTGTTCTCCCTCGCCAGGTCAGCCTCCTCGGGGGTTATAAAGCCCGGATGGGCGAGGATATCGGCCCCGATATCCAGGGCTTTGCGGTTGGTACCAGGAGCCACCGGCTCCACCGGGGTCTCTCCGTGGACGACGATGAGATCGGCGCCGAGCCTCCGGGCGAGGGTTGCGAGCTTCTCCATCTTCGCTGGGGGTACATGGGTGAGCTCGACGCCGGAGAGGATTCTCATATCCAGAACCTCCTCCAGCTCCTTCACCTTGGAGACCTGTTCTAATACCGTCTCCACGTTGGTGAAGTCGACGTGATCTGTGATCCCAAGAGCCCTATATCCCTTCATCTCGGCCCTCCGGACGAGCTCGCTGGGGATAAGCTCGCCGTCGCTGAATACGGTGTGAGTGTGAAGGTCGATCATAGGCTCGCCTGAATCACAAACATTATTAAGTATTGCCTTCAACAGAACCCGCCCAAGATAACGCCGGGAGTTTTAGATGACCACCGCCATCAGACGTTTGGTACTGGACGTATTGAAGCCCCATGTCCCCACAATCCTGGATCTCGCCGACGCCCTCAGCAAGCTCGGCGGGATCACTGGGGTGAATCTGAGCCTCTCCGAAGTGGACCAGCAGACCGAGACGATCAAGATCACCATCAAGGGGGACAAGATCGACTATCTCGCCGTGGAGTCTGTGATAGAGGACTTCGGCGGCGTCATCCACAGCATCGACGAGGTCGTAGCCGGAAAAGAGATCGTCGAAGTGGTGGAGACCGCCCAGGACCGATGACTTTCGGCCCTGAACCGCTTCCATCGGCGGAGATCTCGCGGAACGGCTGGCCGGGTCCCTGCCTATCGGCAGGCATGATCAACCGCGCCTTTTCTTGATCATTTTGGCGATCTCTTTTACGAGGGCGGTCTTCGCCCCCCTCTTGGGTACCAGGACGCGGCCGGACTTCTCCCACCACTCTTTTGGGTAATGCTTATCCCTTTGCGCCTCTGCTTGCAACCCCAGCTCCATGGCCGCCATAATGATCTCGTCGATGGACGGTTTATCAATGGCGTCGCGCTTTGAGATCGCTCTTCCCTGGCCCCTGGACCTCGCGGCGTCGATGTAGGCGGGCCAGATCACCACTCGCCCCTCTTTCTTGGACATACGAGGAGGTATCATGCGCCTTTGCGGGATAAGATTTTTGGCCCTTTCGACCTGGCCGCATGATCGATGGTCTCGTCCTCTCCGTCATCGATCCTTTCGCCCTCTCCTCGTCTCTGGGGCGGTTTGGGATAGCCTTTTAGAGAAGAAATGCCGAAATGATCCCTGGAGTTCGTGATCATGAGCGAGAATGAGTATCCCACCGCCAAGGTCGGGGACCAGGAGGTCCCATGGGACCCCGAGCAGCTGAGGAGGATCCAGGAGCATCCCTGCTTCAGCGAGAAGGCATGCCACCGCTTCGGCAGGATGCACCTCGCCGTCGCCCCTCGGTGCAACATCCAGTGCAACTACTGCGTTCGAGACTTCGACTGCGTCAACGAGTGCAGGCCGGGGGTGACGAGCCAGGTCCTCTCCCCGGAGGAGGCCTTGGCCAGGGTCGACGAGGTGATGGAGAAGATCCATTACATCAAGGTGGTGGCGGTGGCGGGTCCCGGCGAGCCGCTCTATAACGAGGGGACCTTCGAGACCTTCCGGCTCGTAGGAGAGAAGTATCCCCAGGTCATCTTGTGCGTCAGCACCAACGGCCTCCTCCTCCCCGACACCATCGACCGCCTCGACGCCCTCGGCGTCAGCAACGTCACCGTCACCCTCAACGCCGTAGACCCCGAGATCGGAAAGGAGATCTACGAGCACGTCACTTACGAGGGCAAGAAGTATACGGGCCTTGAAGCGGCGGAGATCCTCCTCGACCACCAGCTGAGGGGCCTAGCAGAGGCGGTGAAGAGGAAGATGATCGTCAAGGTGAACACCGTCCTGATCCCGACGATCAACGACGATCACGTCGTCGAGATCGCCGAGACGATCAAGGGTCTGGGGGTCTACATCCAGAACGTGATGCCCCTCATCCCCCAGTACCGCTTCTCCCACCTCTCGCCCCCCAGCCGGGCCGAAAAGAAGAAGGTTCAGGACGACCTCGCCAAGATCATGAAGCAGATGAGGCACTGCCGGCAGTGCAGGTCCGACGCCATAGGAAAGCTCGGCTGCGACATCCAGCAGGAGTTTGAAAAATCTGATTAAAAGCGTCGATCTGAACCCTGGGCGGGGGTGGACGAAGATGGTGATGAGGAAGATCATAAAGATAGACGAGTCCCTATGCGACGGGTGCGGAAATTGCGTCCTCGCCTGTCCCGAGAACGCCATCGAGATCATCGACGGCAAGGCGAAGGTGGTGAGGGAGTCCCTCTGCGACGGCCTTGGAGCCTGCATCGGCAAATGCCCCGCGGGAGCCCTATCGATGGAGGAGCGGGAGGCGGAGGAGTTCGACGAGCTGGCGGCGAAGGTGGCCGTCGAATCGGCCCGCAAGGCCCGATCGCCGGGGCGCGGGAGGGGCTGCGAGGACGGCCCCACCGAGGGGGAAGGCGGCTGCCCCGCAGCCCTGAGGGGGACGGGCGCGGGGGCGGGAAGGCTCGCCTCCTCCAAGCTCGCCGGGAGGCGGAGCCGCCCCTCGGGTCCGGGGACGGCGGGCGACGCACCCCGGCCGGAGCTCTCCAACTGGCCGGTCCAGATGAGGCTCGCCGCCGTCGACTCGCCTTCGTTCGACGGAGCCCGGCTCCTGATCGCAGGAGACTGCACCGCCTTTGCATCCCCAGCCGTCCACCGGGATTTTATCAGAGGGAGGGTGACTCTCATCGGCTGCCCCAAGCTCGATGAACGGGAGGAGTTCGTCGAGCGGCTCGCCGCGATCCTCGCCGCCCACGATTTGGAGGATATCACCGTCCTGGAGATGGAGGTCCCCTGCTGCTCGAACCTGGAGGCGTTCGTCCTGCAGGCTCTGAAGAGGGCGGGTAAAGAGGTGGCGGTGAAGAGCTTCATTCTCGGGATCGACGGCGAGGTGCAGGGGTGAGAGGGGCGCTGATGATGATTTCTGCAAGTTCTATCCAAAACTATTTTTAGGCCTTCGTCTAACCTCTGATCTGAATCTCCATGGCCATCAAAAAGGTTTTCCTCAGCTCGACAACAAGAGATCTGCAGGAGTATCGAGATGCAGTTTACAAGGCGATCGAGGGGCTTGACGACTACCATTGCGTCCGCATGGAGGACTTCGGCGCTCGGGATTATGAATCGGACGACTTCTGCCGGTCCAAGGTGAACGAGTGCGATTTATTTGTGGGCATAGTCGGGCATCTCTATGGAAGTTGCCCCGAGGGAAGCGAGAAGTCGTACACGGAGAGGGAGTACGACGTTGCAGTAGAGGCTGAGATTCCGAGGCTTATGTTCGTAGCTGCCGATGCAGTATCACCACCTTCAAGTCTCCGAGAACCAGATCAGATCTATGGAAAACTGCAGGCTTTTCGAAAACGTATTTATAGTGAGCGGATAAGGGACGCTTTCGAAACACCGGAAAATTTGAGTGGTAAGGTAAGGCAGGCTATTCACAATTGGGAGGGTGGAAAGAATAAAAAATTAGTTAAAGAGAGTGTTGCTTGTGTACCCTTTCAAGTACCACCACTTCCTGAGTATTTCGTTCCGCGTCTGGAGAATAGTCTGTTAATCAAAAATCGTTTGCTTAATTGCGTTCCAAGCTGTTCTGGAGTACTTGTTATTAGCGCACTTCATGGACTGGGTGGAATAGGTAAAACCGTCTTGGCATCTTTTCTAGCACATGATAAAGATATACAACGGCGATATTCTGATGGCATAATTTGGGTAACTTTGGGCCAAACGCCAGATGTTCTTTCACATTTAACTAACTGGATTTATTCTTTTGGCAATTATGAATTTCACCCCACAACTCCAGAAGCCGCATCAATATACTTGAAATCTATTTTGCACGATAAATCTGTACTTTTGGTAATAGATGACGCTTGGGATCTTGTTTCAGTTAAGCCTTTTCTGGTTGGTGGGTCTCTCTGTCAGGTTTTAATAACGACCCGTGATTCACTCATAGCCAAAGCAGTAGGTTCAGCTTGTTACGATCTGGATGTAATGACTGAGGACCAATCGCTGGCACTTTTATCTGCGCGTTTGGGGCGCGAATTCGAATATTCTGATCGGCAAAAAGCTATCGATTTGATTCGAATCGTTGGTCGTTTACCACTAGCTTTCATTGGTCATCGGTTAAGAGAAGAATCGCGATGAGGCAGCGATCTCGGTAGCAAGTACGGTGAGATTGGCTTGGTCAAAGAGGCTACAGCAAGTCAGTCTTGAAATCGGATCAAATCTAGATAACGCATAATTCGTGTGAAAAATGGAAATATTGTGTAGCTTAAACTCCTTAACCGATGACCCATGCACTAGCTTTAGAATTGGCGGCGTCTCAGGTTGAGGATGGTGTCACCTGGACGGAATTGTTGAGTGATCTCAATGCGGAAGTGGCTAGGCTGGAGACCTTGGATACACCTGGTATTACGGATGTATCTGATGAGGCGATGCGTAGAAATCTGAGTTTAAGAGCTTCATTCCAACTTAGTTTGCACCGGTTGCCTATGGATAAAAGATTCGCATTTATCTGGTTAGGGGTTTTACCTGAAGATGTGGTATTGACCCCAAAAATGACTGCAACACTCTGGAAAACGGATCCTCGGACTGCTCAAGATATTTTACGCTATCTCAGAAATAAAGCTCTTCTTTTAACAGGGGAGAGACTAGATGTCAACGTTCAAACATATCGAATTCATGATTTGTTGCACGATCTATGTATAAATTTAATAATTGATCCTATAAAGCCGTCTAATCAGGGAGATATCCCTGGACTGGGGTTGAAGCTTAAAGAAGCCCATTCTTACCTGCTTGGATGCTATCGTGAGAAGTGTCGGCAAGGATTTTGGCATACTTTACCAAATGATGGTTATATTCACGAAAATCTGGTTTGGCACATGGAAAAGGCTGATAGGCTTGATTATATTAACTGTTTGCTTAGTGAGGAGACAGTAGATGGTAAAAACGCTTGGTATCAAACCCGTGAACTTTTAGGGCAGATAGGAGGATATATCGAAAACATTTTCCGCTCCTGGGATATAATGGAAACGTGCTCGTTATCCGATATTGAAAAATCAAATGCCACGGATAAAGTTGGTTTGGAAACCCGATACGCGTTAATGATATCTTCTATAAATAATTTGGTCTCAAACGTCCCACCCGATTTAATTTTATATTTAGTTAAAAATAAATTTTGGACTCCGAAAAAGGGGGTTATATATGCTCAAAAGATTGAGAATAATTATTTTAAAGTAAAAGTACTATCTGAGATCATGTCTCATATAACAGATCCGGAAAAAAAGGATATTTTAAATGAATGTATGGCAATCATAGAAGTTATTAGTGATGACAAAACTAGAACAGACGCTTTGATAGAGGTGATCCTTCATCATCCTAAGCCCGACGAAATTCCCGATTTGGTAAATCAAATTAAAGACCGAAATTTGAAGGATTCGGCTCTTGCTAAGATCATACCTAACTTATCTGATTCTCAGCTCATTTTAAATTTGATCAGACAAATTGATGATGGAATGATAAAAGGAAGGACGATCGTCAAGATCGTGCCAAGACTTCGTGAACCTCGATCTCTGCTCCACATAGTTGATCAAATAAGAGATGAAGGAGTGAAATCGAAGGTGCTGGTCGACATAGCACCATACTTTCCTTATAAAGATGAGATACTCGCCTCTGCCTACAAAATTAATAAAGTATCTTTAAGAAAATATACAGTAAAAACAATAAACTATACTTATTCAAGATCCATGAGATCAGGTATCCGCGAAAGAACTTCTAGCATTATTAGTCAACTTAAATATGACATCTTAAGACATATCCCATCAGAAGTAACCGAGATAAATAATATTGAATTACAAAAAATAAATCCACTAATTTTGAACACCGTCAAAATTGGAGAAATAAAGGATGAATTTTATCCTAAGTTCCCCATGATTTAGGCATATCAAGATGATTTTCGATACCATCTACCTCAATCTTTAAATAGTATTATGTGCCTAAATATGCATATGAAATCGTTCACTCGCGTCAAAAAGATAAATGGCC
>NZ_JARFPL010000024.1:0-39278 GCF_029167205.1 Candidatus Methanocrinis alkalitolerans | reverse complement strand
TATGATTGGACGTCCACATCCATGCTACTTACCTTCGAGGTGCCTTGGATGCTATTATTAAAAAATGTTGTGGATATTTACAGAGAGAAATTCAGGACTTCTAAGTTCAAAACGCGGAATGTGGGTTCTATTTTTATCCTCTCAGTATTACGCTGAATGTTCTCAGCCCCTGGCATCCTTCAGTCTAAAAGTAGGCGCTTTATCACATAAACGCCAAGTTTTCGCAAGTTAAGCTACGTGGCTCAGCTACCCCCACACCCTCCCATCCACCCCGATCCCCAGCACCTCCCTCGCCCCATTATACACATCCTTCGCGATCAGCGCGCAGCCGAGGGCCGCATCGCAGCTCTCGAGCGCCAGAACCTCGCGCCCCAGAAGCTGCGAGACCCTCCCCGCGATCCGGGGGGCGGGGTCGCCTGCCAGGTAGAGCGCCGGTTTCGCTGCGCCATGGTCCCGGAGGAGGACGGCCATGGCGGATACCTCCATGGCGACGTAGAGAGCGAGGGATTCGAAGGCCGCCTCCTTCTCTTCATCGGTGCAGCCCTTGAGGGTGAGGCCGCGCTTCCGGAGGATCCCGCCCCGGGTGAAGGCCTCGTTGGCGGTCATCTCGTCGGCGTCAACCTTTCTGATGGCGGCGACGTCTAGCGGCCCGTGCAGGAGCCCTGGGGCGAAGATAGGGGCGTCGATGGCCCCGACGATCTTTCCAGCGGCGACGCCGATGGTGACGACGTTGGAGCTGGCGTCGGAGATGATGAAATCCTCCGGGCCGTCCTTTCTCACCTTGTAGGCGAGCCCCACCTTCTCGGGGCTCGCGCCGTGGGAGAATACCCGCATCCTGGGGTCGATATCGGAGCGGTCGTGAATCCCGGGCAGAAGGATCGCGGGCCATTTCGCCTCGCGGACGGCGTCGAAGACGTTCGTCCCGCCCCCGACGTGCAGGCCCGCGCCGTCCTGGCTGATCACCCCCCGATTCTCGGCGTCCTCGATCCGAACGATCTCACAGATCCCGTCGCCCATGGAGTAGCAGAGGGCGAGGAGGTCGACCTTCTCGGCGCCGCCGGCGCCGCCATCGCCGAGATCGAAGGCCTCTCTGATCCTGTCGGCGATCTCTGCGGGGGCGAGGCGGCCCGCCTCCTCCCTCGGGATGACGAAGCATTTGCCGTCGGTGTTGGCAAACCTGATCGCCCTAGTCCCGTGATCGACGCCGATAAACATCTTAGACCGCCTCCGCTTCCTTCTCCACCTTGCCATCAAGGATATCCACGATCTCCTTGGCCAGCCTCAGGCTCTCCGCCTCGTCTTTCATCACGGTGTTCAGCCTCACGGAGGGTCCCAGATAATCGCTTCCGGGGCTGACCACCATCAGGTCGACGCACCCCAGGATCTCGGCGACGCCACCGTCGGTGACGGGATAGCCCCGGGCCCGCATGAACTTGGCGGCGGGTCCGCTGACGGGCCGTCCGCCGACGAGGGGGCTGACGGCGACGACTGGGATCTTTACCTCACAACCTCCCAGGAGGTCCCGGACCCCCCGGAGGGCGAGGATCGGCCCGATGCTGGAGACGGGGTTACTCGGTCCTATCAGGACCGGCTCGCCTTTCTCTGCCGCTTTCTTCAGGGCGGCGATGAATTCGGGGGAGGGGCGGGCCTCTCCGATGCCGCGGTACCTCACCCCCGTCACCTCCGGTCGCCCCCCCCGGCCGACCCAGAACTCCTGCAGGTCCATCTCCCCCTCGGGGGTCGATATGACGGTGGATACGGGATCGTCGGTCATGGGGACGACCTTCTCCTCGACCTTCAGGGCCCGGCAGAGCCTCTGCGTCGCTTCGCTGAGGGAGAAACCTTCCCTGAGGAGGTCGGAGCGGAATATGTGAACGGCGCGGTCGAGGTCGCCGAGGGCGAGGATTTCTTGATGGCCCAAGCTTTTGAGGAAGTTGTGGGTATTAAAAGAGTCTTTTTCGATCCCCCACCATTTCCTGCGGTCGATCATCCCCACCAGGGTGTAGACGATGGTGTCCAGGTCCGGGGATACGAGGTTTCCGGAGATCCAGAGGTCGTCGGCGGTGTTGGCGACGACGGTCACCTCCGACGGTGGCAGCACCTTCTGCAGGCCCGCCAGGAGCTTCGGGGTACCGGTCCCGCCGCTGAGGACTATCAGTCTATCCGCCTCCCTGGGCCTCGCCGGTCATGCGGGGGAGTCGAGGATGATCATCCCGGTCTCGAGCCCCTCGCACTCTTCGGGGGTGAGCTTAGTCGAGGACGCCTTCTCGGAGACTATGGCGCTGTTACCCAGGGGGTCTTCCAGGATCACCGTCAGCGGCCCTTCCCCTTCCATCGCCCTCTCGATCTTCTCCAGGATGAACTCGCCCCGGCAGACGTTCTCCTCCGCCCCGGCGTCCCGGGCGGACCGGGTGGCGAAGAGGACGATATCTCGTACCCTCTGAAGGACCCCCTCGACGTTGGAGATGTACGCCTCCGAGGCGGGGCCGGGCTGCACGTCGATCCCCAGCTCCGGAATTCTGATCGTTCCGCTGGTGGACCTGATCACCCGGGCGTTCAGGTCCTCCGCCCCCTCGATGGTGATGGCGTACCTCACCGGCTCCCCCTGAGAAAGGAGGATGGTGTCACTGAGCTTGAAGCCGCAACCGCCGCAGACCCCGGCGATGATCATCGCCTCGCCGAAGTGGGGGATATCCTTCGTCTCCCAGTCGAAAGTGATCTCGGCGGAGCAGATGGGGCAGCTCGAGGTCGTCTTCGCCTTCAATCCTCCCCCCCCAGGACGTTCTCCCGATCGATCCTCATCCTCCTGGGGACGACTATCACCAGGTTGTCTCCGAGCCCCGCGATGTCGCCCCTGAGATCCTCTACGACGTCCTTCAGCTCGCCGATCGCCTCATCGAGGAGGCCCTTCTCCCTCCTCAGAGGGGAGATGTCCACCAGGACGACGTTCCCCCTCTCGATCTGCGCCTTTATATCGGGGAGAACGTCGAGGTCGTTCAGCTCCGCCATCCTCACCAGAATCTCCGAGGAGCTCCCCGCGGAGACCTCCTCGAACTGCCCCAGGTCTATGTTCACGTAATCCTCATCGCCAGACCTGCCCATCAACTTGTCCAAGATGCCCATATCTCGCCCTCGTCAAAGAGGTATGCTACTCCTCGAATTTGATATCTCTGTCTTGACATATCATATTTCGCTACTCGACGTTTATAAGCCGAAACCCGGCCCCGCCCATCAGAAAGATGAAGACCATAACCGCGAGAACGAACCCCGCCGGCCGGAGGGGCTCGGGCGCCGCCGTCTGCACCAGGATCATCAGGGCTATCATAAGAAAGACCAGTCCACAGCTGACGCCGATCTCAAGAGACTTCTTGCTCATACCCCCCCAGCTCTGCTCTGCTCTGAGATATCATTTGCGGACCTGATCATGCATATCAATCCGGCTATCAAGGTCGATCCCGCCGAAGGAGGCCGTCGGGCCCCGCGAGCCTCCTCACCAGATCTCTGGTCTTCTCGCCGTACCAGCCAAGGTCGATATAACGGGGGTAGACGGCGAGCCTCTCCAGGAGATCGAAGCCGGCGAGCTGGGTCTGTAGATCCTCGAGGGTGGGCCAACGCCTATCGGGGTTGATCCAGTCAGGGGTGACGGGGCTTATCCCTCCCAGATCGCAGGCCCCCGCCTCCACCAGCGGCAGGGGGTCGGCGAGGTTCGGCGGCGCCTGGACGGCGACCTCCGGCGGCAAGATCGATCTCGCCATCCTCACCGTCTCCGCCAGGACCTCAGCTGTCGACGGAGGGGTGCAAGCCATGGGGGTATCCGGCTTCGGGTCGAAGGGCTGGACGATCACCTCTTGAATGTGGCCGTAAACCTCGTGGATCTCTTTTATCGCCTGGATAGATCGGACCCGATCCTCCGCCGTCTCTCCGATCCCCACCAAAATCCCGGTGGTGAAGGGTATCGAGAGCTCTCCCGCCGCGGAGATCGCCTCCACCCTCAGCCGGGGACTCTTTCCCGGGGAGGACCGGTGGGCTTCCACCTCGGCCGTCGTCTCGAGCATCAGTCCCATGCTGCCGTTGTAGGGAGCGAGCCTCTTCATCTCCTCCTTCGATAGGAGGCCAGCGTTGGTATGAGGGAGCAGGCCCCTCTCCAGGGCCAGCTCCGAGAGCTCGATGAGGTAGTCGATGAGGCCGCCTGCGCCCGTCAGCCTCAAGAGGCGGAAGAAGCCTTCCGCCTCCATCGGCGCCTCCCCCAGGGAGAAGAGCGCCTCGGTACACCCCGCCTCCGCCCCTCGGTCCAGGAGGTCGGCCGCCTCCTGGCGGCGGATTATCCTCCCATCGTCCCGCCGAAAGGAGCAGTAGTCACACCTGTTCCTGCAGACGTCGGTGACGGGTATGAAGATGTTGCGCGAGTAGGTCAATCGCTTCCTCATGGTCGAAACCTAAAAAATGACGGACCGATGGTGAAAAATTAATCTGAGCCGTACGCCCTTCAGCGCCTCAGCTCCACCAGCTTCAGCTTGTTTCCCACCTCACAATCCTCGGGGGCTTCCCCAGCCACCTCGACGATGGTGCACCGGTCCCCCTCCTTCAGGCCGACGGGGTGGCAGAGCTCGTACATGGTGCAATCGTACACGTCGCATCTCGGGGGTTCCAGGACGGTCTTGGAGCCTGCGAAGGCCTTCCTGGCGTCGATGGCGGCGATGATGGGGCTTTCTATCACCTCCACCGCCCGGACCCCCGCCTCGTGGATGGGGCATTCGTGGACCAGCTCCCCACGGACGCCCAGGATCCGGTACCTCCTCCCCGACTCGAGGTTGGTGCAGGTGTTTCTGAGCTTGCAGGTCTCGCATTCCGGTGAGGGGGAGTTGAATACAAACTCCATCCCGATCGTCGCGAGCTTGGTTCCTATCAGGGTGATCTGTGTAGCTGCTTCGGACATGGTCTTAGCCTCAAGTTGATAATTATAATATTTTTGTCTTTCGAGCGGCCGCGGCGGCCGCCTCTCGTGTGAGGCCGGAGCCGAGGATGGTGTACCGCTCCGGTCGGATCTTGTGGGCAGATGTGAGCGCCTCGATCACCGTCTCCTCATGAAGTCCGATCTCGGAGGCGGATGTGGGCGCCCCCACCTCCCGGAGAGCTTCCCGGATCATCTCCCAGTCGCCTCCGTGGAGGTACATCATGACGATGGTGCCCAGGCCGCAGAGCTCGCCGTGGAGGGCTCTTCCGGGTTCGATCTGGTTTACGGCGTGGGCGAACTTATGCTCCGAGCCGCTGGCGGGGCGCGAGGAGCCGGCTATGGACATGGCGACGCCGCTGGATAGGAGGGCCTTGACGACGACCCTCGCCGACTCCTCCAGCCCCGGCTTCAAGGAGGGAGCGGACTCGACTATCATCCTCGCCGTCATCTCCGAGAGGGCAGAGGCGTACTCGCTGTACTCCTCGCCCCGGAGCCTGAAGGCGAGCTTCCAGTCTTTTATGGCGGTGATGTTGGAGATGATATCGCCGCATCCGGCGGCCAGAAGCCTCTTGGGGGCTTTAGAAATTATGGCGGTGTCGGCTATGATCCCCAGGGGGGCCTGGGCGGAGACGGATGTCGTCTCGCCGTCGATGGTGAGGGAGGCCTGAGCTGAGCAGATCCCGTCGTGGGATGCGGCGGTGGGGACGGAGACGAAGTGGACCCCCGCCCTATCCGAGGCGAGCTTGGCGACGTCTATCGATCTTCCGCCGCCCACACCTATGAGAAAGCCGGCCTCCATCTCCGCCGCCATCCTTTCGGCCCTCTCCACCTCTTCGATTTTTGAGATTTTTGTGATCATCAGGTCGGTCTCAAAGCCGCCTTCTTCCATCCGCTGGGAGATCTCTCCTCCCGCCAGCTCGCAGGTCTTGGGGCCGGTGACGATGAGAGCTCCGCCCTTCAGTTTGAGGTTGCAACAGACGTCGGCCACCTCCATCGCGACGCCGCTGCCGACGACCACCAGCCGCGGAAGCTCCATCCATTTGGATCTAGTCAACGGTCTCACCAGCTCTGACGAATTTCGTATCTCTACGAATATAAACGCTCCCTCGAATATAAACTGCCCATCGAATATAATGCCTCCTCCATGGGCAGGTCCTCCACCGTCCAGATGCTGCGGCCAGGATAGACGAATAGAGAGGTATGATGGACATGGAAGAAAAAATTTGGTCAGTCTTTTCTCAGGGACCGCAGGTCATGAAGGATCCTCTCCCTGAACCTGTTCACCTCGGCGCTGGTCCTGATCCGGGGCCTTGGAATCTCGATATCTATGATCTCGCTGATCCGGCCGGGGCGGGCGGACATGATAACCACCCTGTCCGCCAGGTATATCGCCTCGTCGACGCTGTGGGTGACGAAGACGACGGTCTTCTGCTGCTCCTGCCAGATCCGCAGGAGCTCCGACTGCATGACGTTCCTCGTCTGGGCGTCGAGGGCGCCGAAGGGCTCATCCATGAACAGAGCCCGAGGGTTGTTCACCAGGGCCCTCACGATGGCGACCCTCTGCTTCATGCCGCCGGAGAGCTCGTGGGGGTAGCTGTTCTCAAACCCCTCGAGGCCGACGGCATTGATGTACCTTCGGGCCTTCTCTCGCCTCTCATCCTTCGGGACGCCCCGCAGCTCCAGGCCGAAGGCGACGTTGTCTATGATCGTCCTCCAGGGGAAGAGGGAGTACTCCTGAAAGACCATACCCCTCTGGGGCCCAGGACCCTCGATGGGGGCGCCGTCCAGGAGGACCGCGCCGCTCGTCGCCTTCTCAAGGCCGGCCATGATTCGCAGAAGGGTCGTCTTGCCGCATCCGGAGGGTCCCAGGAGGCAGATGAACTCTTTCTCCCCCACCGAGAGGTTGACGTCGCGAAGCGCCTCGAAGCTCTTCCCCTTCACCGAGAAGCTCTTCGATAGGCCCTTTATCTCCAGGAGAGCGGTCATGGGATGGGAAGTAGGGCGGCGAAGTTATAGGCTTTTCTCTCCGGGTCTATTCGATTTAAATCTCTGGCCGCAGTTTTTGATGGGGAGGGCGCCCTTTTAGCAGCCGTCCCTTCGTCGGTTTATCGTTGATCGAGGCTCAAAGAAATTGACTTTCTGGTCCGGGTTAGGTGGTAATTTTTCGATCATAAAATTTAATAGGATATGAACCCTAGTAAATGGAGGAGGTAGATAGATATGGAACACGAAGGAAGGGTGGGGATCCCCCTCCTGGGGGAGAAGGTCCCGGATATGGAGGTTCAGACCACACACGGCAGGATGAAGATTCCGGGGGACTTTAAGGGTAAGTGGTTCGTCCTCTTCAGCCATCCCGGAGACTTCACCCCGGTATGCACCACCGAGTTCATAGCCTTCGAGAAGATGAGAGAAGACTTTGAGAAGCTCAACTGCCGCCTCATCGGCATCTCCGTCGACCAGGTTCACTCCCACATGAAGTGGACGGAGTGGATCCGGGAGAATATGAACGTCGAGATCGGTTTTCCCATCATCGCCGACACTGGCCCAGTCGCCGCAAAGCTCGGGATGGTCCATCCCGGGAAGGGGACGAACACCGTCAGAGCGGTCTTCGTGGTGGACCCAGAAGGGCTCATAAGGCTGATGCTCTACTACCCTCAGGAGATCGGAAGGAACATGGACGAGATAATGAGAGCCGTCAGAGCCCTCCAGATATCAGACGATAATAAGGTGGCAATGCCTGCCAACTGGCCGAATAACGACCTCCTGGGAGACGAGGTGATAATACCTCCGCCCTCCGACGAGAAGACCGCAAAAGAGAGGCTTTCGAAGTACCAGTGCTTCGACTGGTGGTTCTGCCACAAGAAGCTGGAGTGATCCTCCGGCGGATCTACATCATTTTTGTAACATTCATCTCTAAAGATATTTAGGCAACTCTTCATCCAGTTATAAAAGGCATTGGGTGCTATAGTTATGTCTCTAGATCCAAACCAGCGGACAGAAACCGGCCGCCTCCACAGGCCGCTTTACGCCATCTTCTCAGCCATCTGCCTATCCATCTTCTCCGTCGTCGGCACGGCTTTGGCAGCCGTCGGCGAAAACGATGGGGAGCTCTCCGCGGAGATCGTACGGCTCTGGCCCTATCACGCATCCCTCGTAATATTGGGCTTTCTCCTAATGGTATGGGGGATGACCTTCGCCAGGAGAAAGGGTCCTGGCTGGCTGAAGAAGCACAGAGCCCTGGGGATAACGGGATCTATAGTTGCATTAGGAGGAGCGATGGTGGCGGTCTACATGATATCTGCGGCCTCCTCGGTCCACTTCCGGGTCCCCCACGCCTATATCGGCGCCTTCGTCGTCCTCCTTTTGATCCTGACCCCGTCCCTGGGGCACTTCCAGTTGAAAGTCGCGAAAGAGAGGAGGGGCCGGGTCAGGGGGGTCCACAGGCTCCTGGGGAGGGCCGTCCTTCTCCTGATGGCGCTGAACATGCTCTTCGGGGTGATGATGGTCACCTCTGCCTGATGCGACGGGTGGGCCCGTCGCCAGGTCCCGCCACCGACGGAGGGGTTGAGGACGTCCCGTTTACGGATTGAGCCTCCAGATGGCGAAGTTCAGCACCATGGCGAAGCTCACCCAGAGGATGTAGGGGACGAGGAGGAGCCCCGCCGTCCTGGAGACCTCCTTGAACTTCTGGATGTTCAGGGCGATGAGAGCCCAGAGGAGGAGGATGACGGCGAGCCCCGCCAGGGGCGATCGCAGGCCGAAGAAGGCCGCCGACCAGGAGACGTTCGCGGCGAGCTGGATGGCGAATACCGCCATGGCGGCCTTCACCCTCGGATCTGCCAGCCCCTCCCTCCAGACGAGGTAGGCGGAGATTCCCATCATGGTGTAGAGGGCGGTCCATACCGGGCCGAAGACCCAGTCGGGGGGGGCGAAGGAAGGCCTCGCCAGGGTGGCGTACCAGGTGGATATCTCAGGGGCGGTGAAGATCGAGCCGATGAAGGCTGCCAGATAGCACGCCCCAAGAGAGGCGGTCAGCTTGATGAAGTCTATTCGTCTCATATCCTGATATCCTCGCTATCTATCTCTACTGCCGGTCCGTCGCCTCCGTGAGGATGGTGACGTTCTTTTTAGTGAATGCTCCCCTCCCTAAAGGGAGGGGCTTCTATCGCTTTTGCGAAGAGATTGCATCCCCAATCTCAGGATGTTGATCGCTGCATTCTCGTCACGGTCCATGACAAGCCCACACTGAGGACATTTATGGACCCGATCCGATAGTGACTTCGGAACCTTCACCCCACACCTAGAGCATAGCTGACTCGTATTCCTGGGATCTACCAGTACCACTTTCGAACCGGCACTCTCAGCCTTGTATGAAGTGGTTGTTACTAGCATTCTCCAAGCAGCGTCAGATATGCTTTTAGCTACGCAGTGGTTTTTGAGCATGTTCTTGATATTTAGATCTTCGAAAGCAATCAGACCATATTTCGAGACTAACTGATTGCTTATCTGATGAGCGAAATTGTATCTTCTGTTAGCGATCCTTTCGTGAACACGCTGTACTACCTTAACGGCTGCCCTTCTCTGTGAAGTTCCTTTGGCGCATTTTGATAGCCTTCTCTGAGCTTTAGCCAATGCCTTCTCATCAGATCTGAAGAACCGTGGATTACCGATCTTCTCTCCGTTGGAGATCGTAGCGAAACTTTCGAGCCCCATGTCTATGCCTACCGATAATCCGTCTTTCCACGGAGGCTTAGGCGGATCGTCGATCTCCACGGAGAAGCAGGCAAACCATTTTCCGGTCGAAGATCTCCGAACGGTTAACCTCTTGATCTCGCCTTCGATGGGTCTGTGGAGCTTGATCTTGATATCTCCGATCTTAGAAAGTCGAAGCTTGCCGGAGAGCTGCTTGAAACCAAATTGAGGATAGGTGAACGAATCATACCACCCACTTCCTCGGAACCTGGGATAGCCGGGTTTCTCTCCGGCCTTAACTCTGCGGAAGAAGCCTTTCAGGGCAAGATCTACTCTCTCCTGAGTGTTCTGAAGAACCTGGGAGAACACCTCATTAAGATCTGGCTTCTCGACCTTCCAATTGGGTAGAAGGTTGTTGGTTTCATATTTTGAGGTTGATCTGCCTTCCTTCTCCCACGCATCTTTCCGGTATGCTAGGGTTTGATTGTAGACCCATCTACACAAGTCCAGCGTTCGCTCCATCTTGCTTCTCTGTGATTTAGTGGGATAGAGCCTGAACTTGTAAGCCTTAAGCATCGAAATGTAGATTCTCTCCATGGCTTAATTAATTATCAGTAGACGGATCCGAGGGCAAAGGGCTCCGCTTTCATCCCCACCCTGAAGGGTGGGGCCTTCCCGCTCTGCCCTTCGCAATCCTGCGAGGTAAATCGGGCCCGGGGACGGTGGCGATCCGGGGGATCTCCTCCGCCCTCTCGGTCTGGGGCGAGATCTCCAGAACGACGGCGTAATCGCCCCGGATCATCCCGTCCTCCAACGTCATGGTCCCCCGGCCGTCCCAGAAGCGCCCCCGCCGCTGCGTCTCGATCGAGAGGCGTCCGACCTCCAGATCACCGGTGAAGGTCGTCTTGTAGACCCCGGCCTTAAGCTCGCTCACCTCCCCCCTGCCAGACATCTCGATCTCCCGAAGGATGTAAGCCCTCCCGGATAGGAGCATCCGGCCTCTATAGTCGGATTGGGCATCTGCCTTTGATCCTGCTCCTCCCGAGGGGTCGATCCGAATGAGGTCGTCGAAGAGCTTCTTGGCGTGAGACGGCCGCACAATCCGATCCCTCTCCACCATCAGGGTGATGGGCAGGGCGGCCGAGGAGTTAAAGGCAAGGCCGTTACCCGCCAGGACCAGCCCCGATTCCGCCAGAGCCGGGCCCACCGGAGCCTTTGGTGGATACTCCTGCTCTGCGGAAAAATCGGAGAGGAGGAATTCTGGGACCGCCAAAGATGGTGCAGAGGATACCATAAAAAGTAACGCCATAGCCGATAAGCCCCCCAGATATCCGCCGCCTTTCATCTCTCTTCGCGCTCCCTCAAAACGGCTTCGTCCCTTCGATGAGTTCTCTTCGGATATTTTTACCGTTCCATCCTATAAACAACCTTCGAGAATAGCTGGAGCAAAGGAGAGATGAGGTGGTGGACCGAAACCTTTGTTGCCGTCTTTTGGGATAAACCCAATCCTTGACCGATGCTCCCGAAGGGGAAGAACGGAAGAGGAACATATACCTCCTGGGCCTGGTGAGCCTCTTGAACGACGCCAGCAGCGAGATCATCCAGCCGATCCTCCCCCTCTTCCTCGCATCTTTGGGCGCCGGAGGGCTAGCTATCGGCCTCATCGGGGGCCTGGCCGAAGGCCTGCCGAGCCTCATCAAGATCTTATCCGGCTGGTGGTCGGACCGCCTCCGGAGGAGAAAGCCCCTGGTGGCGGCGGGGTACGCCATCTCGGCCGCGGGAAAGCTCCTCCTGGCCTTCTCCTCCAGCTGGCAGCAGGTCTTCGTCCTGAAGACTATGGAGCGGTCGGGGAAGGGTATCAGGTCGGCGCCCCGGGACGCCATCATCGCCGAGTCGGCTCTGAGGGAAGGGAGGGGGAGGGGCTTTGGCGTCCACCGGGCCCTAGACTCCCTGGGGGCGGTGGCGGGTTCGATCATCGCCTTCCTCCTCTGGCAGGAGGGGTTGGACTTCAAGAGCATCTTCCTTGGAGCCGGGCTCTTAGCCTTCGTCGCCCTCATCCCCCTCGTCCCCGTCAAGGAGATCCCCAGATATCCCGCTGGCTGCCTCAGTCCCGGGATTTCAGACCTCTCTCCCACCCTCGTCCCCTTCGTAGGCATAGCATCCCTCTTCGCCCTGGGAAACTTCAGCTACATGTTCTTCATCCTCCGGTCCGGGGAGTTCTTCACGAGTGATATGGCCGTCGCCGCCCCCCTCCTCCTCTACATCCTATTCAATCTGGTCTACACAACCTTCTCGATCCCCAGCGGGTCATGGTCGGACCGGGTCGGAAGAAAGAGGGTTCTCTCCATCGGCTATGCCCTCTTCGCCCTCGTATCCTTCGGATTCGCCCTGGTATCTTCGACGATGGTCCTCGTCCTCCTCTTCGCCCTTTATGGCCTCGTCTTCGCCATCGTCGACGGCGCTGAGAGGGCCTTCGTCTCGGATTTATGCCGGGCCGAGGCGAGGGGGACGGGGCTTGGGGTATACTACGGTGCAGTAGGAACCGCTGCTATAGCCTCAGGGCTTCTGGCAGGAGCTTTATGGCAGTATCTCAGCCCCGAAGCGACCTTCTTGTTCGGGGCGGCGGCGGCTCTTTCGGCCTCGATACTCCTCATGAGGATGAAAAACCCGGCTCTCATATCCTGAATGGTATCAAAAAATGGATCATTTCCCCAGGATCTTCCGCAGAAAGCTCCCGCCACCGTCTTTCTTATCTGCCTTCGCCTCTGGTGCCCCTCTTTTGCCCGGCACCCCCGCCTGAGAGGCGGCCGCCTTCCCTCCCCCCCCGGTCCCCGCTGGGACTCTTGCCTTCTCGCCGACGATCGGCGTGCTCACCCCGCCGTGCCTGCTCTTCCTCGGCCTGATCTTGACGCTGACGGGGTGCTCGATCTCGCTGCTGACCACCATCGCCGTCCCCGGTGGGAGCCTCTTGATCTCCTCCTCCAGCTCAGAGCTCATACCCTCGATCCCCTTGCTGAGGGCCCGCAGGTCGTTGGGGTTTGTCACCCGGAGGATGATCTGGGTGTTGCACTGGGATATGACGTTTTTATCGACCCTCGCCGGCCTCTGGCTTATGACGAGGAGGCCCAGACCGAACTTCCGCCCTTCGGCGGCTATCGTCCTGATGACGGCGGTGCTGGCGGCTTTGCCGCTCCCCCTCTCGGGGATGTAGTTGTGGGCCTCCTCCACGACGACCATCCCGGGGTTGACCTTCCCCCTCTTCCTCGCCTCGAAGAGGTCCGAGAGGAGCTTTGCGACGATCATCCCCTGGAGGTCCGGGGGGACGCCGGTCATCTCGATGATGGAGGCCTTCCCCCTCTGGAGGAGGTCGCCGAGCTCCGTCCCCTTCCCCGAGAATATCCCCAGATCCTCCAGGGCTTCCAGGTGGCCGATGAGCCCCCACTTAGCCTTGCTGGTGTCCTTCTCCGCCTGGGCGATGACGTCCTCGAGCTCGTAGTCGCCTCCATCGGAGCTGAGGATCTTTATCGCCTCGTAGAGGACCCCCCTCTGACTGTTGTTGACGTCCTCGGGGAGCATCGCCGATAGCTCCCTGGCGGTCATGTTCTTGCCGTTGAACCGGAACCGCCGGTCGGCGCCGGGGGCGACGGCCTGGCTTGCGGGAGAGTAGACGGTGACGTCGTAGCCCCTCGGCTTGACCTCGAACCTGGCGAACTCTCCCTTGGTGTTCTTCTGCTTCATGGAGGCGTACTCGCCGTGGGGGTCGATTATCAGGAGGGCGACATCCTTCTCCAGGAGCTCTTCGAGGACGACGGCCGCAGTATAGGACTTTCCGCTCCCGGTCTTGGCGAGGATGCTGCAGTGCTTCTGGACGAAGGTGTCGGCTTCGAGCTTCACCTTCAGGTCGTGCCCCTCCAGCATCCCTATGTAGAGGTTTCCCTTCGACAGCCCCAGGGCCATCTCGATGAGGTGGTCGTCGGCCTTCAGGACCGGGTCGCCGGGGCGGGGCGGGTTTATCGGCATCTCCAGCCGTCCGCCGGAGGCGACGGCGATCACCCGGGCGGATCCGAGGACCCGCTCACTCCCCACGGGGTTATCGTGGTCGATGGAGTTGAGGCCGTAGGCGACGTTGGACCTGGTGACCTCCAGCACCTGGGCGAAGATCCAGTCTCTTGAGCCGTCTCTCACCTTGACGTAGCTCCCCCTGGAGGCCTCCCCGGCCATCAAGAACTTGAACTCGAGGGTGCTCGTCTCCCCCACAATAATTCCGATCTCGTCTCCCAGGCTACCACCACATTCTCCGCGGGGAGGGCCTTCCTGCCCTGACGGCCCGTCACCCTCATGCCTTCCTTTTCGCCGACCCCACAAGAGCTTAACGGTACCTGTAACGGTATCGATCTTTCAGCATCCCGCCGAAGGCGAGGCCGGCGAGGAGGCCCGTTATGTGGGCCATGTGGGCGATGCTGTCCCCCGAACCCATCATGGTGAAGTCTATGACGGCAAAGAGGACGACGGCGGCCCTTATGCTCAGAGGTATGACGAAGAATAGGAGGACTTTGATCTCCGGGGCGATGACGGCGAGGCACCCCATGACGCCGAAGAGGGCTCCGCTGGCCCCCACCATGGAGCCCGCCGGGAGGACCGCCATCTGGCCGACGGCTCCGACGATGCCGGATATGATGAAGATCTGGAGGAACTTCGACTCGCCGACCCTATTCTCCAGCTCCATCCCGAAGAAGAAGAGGAAGAGCATGTTGAAGAAGAGGTGGCCCATGTCGGCGTGGATGAACATATGGGTGATGAGGGTCCAGGGGCGGGATGCGACTGTGGCGGGGTTGAGGGCGAGATAGTCAAATGTGAAAGCTGGGGCCAAAACCCTGACGAAGAAGAGGATGACGCATAAGGCGAGGATCATCCCCGAGTACGTCACAGGAAGCCGAAATCCGCCAGAAGAAGAGATCCGATCCTCGTCCCAGGGGTCCGGATCGTTCCACCTATCCTCGCGGCCCCCCTCTCTTTGCCGTCCGGCCTTAAGAGATAGCCTCCCGGCGCTGGCCCGCCCCGCGCCTCCGAAGAACTCCTTTGCCTCCATATCACCATCCTCGAGCTTCTGCCTTTTTGCCATCCGTCTGAAAGAGGGGATACAAATAGCTGCTGGCAAATCGCTGTTGGCAGAACGATACATCTAAATCGTTACCATCACTCCACCACGTACTCGCCGTTCCGAAGGACGATGACGTAATCGGCGGAGTTCTTCAGGGCGACGGAGAAGCCGGGCTCCGCCCCGAAGATCACCGTCTCTTTGCCGTGCTCCATCGCCTTCAAGAGGACGGGCTTGAAGTCTGCGTCTCTTGTGACGAGGGCGATGGTGTCTATCACCGGGTTGTATATCATCTCCATCGCCTCCACCGCCAACCTCACGTCGACGTCGCTGGTGCAGATCACCGGCTCAAACCCCTGGTTCTCTACGGCCTCCACCAGCTTCTCGGAGGCGTACTGGTTCAGAAAGACCCGCCCCACCTTGATGTCGCCGTAGTCCTTCAGGATGTCTCTGATCTCCTCCAGGTCGATCTGGAACTCCTTTCGGAGCATGTTGGGGCCGTCGACCAAAAGGCCGATCTTCTTCCTCCCCTTCTCCTTCTTGGAGCCCAGATACTTCATTATGTGTTCGAAGCGTATCGGCATCGGATCACTGTTCCATCTAGGTTACATATCGGTTTTCTGACCGATCTATTATAATTTTCCGTCTCAAGTCTAAGAAAGCTCTCCAGAAAATAAATATAAAGAAAAAATTAAATAACAGGGGGGTAGCCGAAACGATCCGATCTCGGGCCCCGTGTCCGTGGGAGGCGACCCTCTATGCCGGCGGCACTTCAGAGGTTGAATATCCTTCTGGCGTTGGCGGTGGTGGCCTTCGCCACATCTTCGGCCGGGAGGTCCTTTATCCTGGCGATGAGGCTGAGGCCGTCGAGGACGTAGGCAGGTTCGTTCCTGCCCCTCTTCGGAGAGAGAAAGGGGCTGTCGGTCTCGATGAGGAGCCGGTCGAGGGGGACCTGCCGCGCCAGGACCTGGTGCTGGGCGGACTTGCAGACGACGGTGGCGAGGGATATGTAGAATCCCCGGTCGAGAGCCTCTCTCATCGTCCCCACTGTGCCGCTGTAGCAGTGAAAGACGACCTTATTCAGGTCTTTGACCATATCGAAGGCCTCGTCTTCGGCGAGCCTCGCATGGATCACCTGAGGGAGGTCCAGCCCTCTCGCCAATTCGACGACTTTTCCGAATACCTCTCGCTGCCGAACCCGCCCCTTCTCGTCGGGGCATCGGTAGTAGTCGAGCCCCGCCTCCCCAACGCCGACGATCTCTTCGGCGTGAGATCGGATCTGTTCCAGGGTGGCGGCCACCTCGGCGTCCGTCGTCTCCCCGAGGCCGTTGGGATTGAGACCCAGGGTCGGCCGGATGAAATCGTACTTCTTCGCAAGCTCCAGGGTCTTTCGGTTGGTCTTGAGGTCGATGCCTGAGTTTATCATCGTCGTCACCCCGGCATCAAGAGCCCTCCTGATCACCTCGTCTCTGTCCTTGTTGAAGTTCTTGAAGTCGAGGTGACAGTGAGTGTCTATCACCTCGAATTTTCCTCTGCTCAAATTTCGTCTTCCTCCAGGAGCATAAGCCTGTTTATGGCGTTGATCAGCGCCTCCACCGAGGCCATAACTATATCCTCTCTTGCAGATCTCGCCGTCACCTTCCTTCCGAGGCGGCCGTTCTCGACGCCGATCACCACTTCGGCGAGGGCGTCGGACCCGCCGGTAATCGCCTCGATCCGGAAGTCGCTGATCTTGACGGCGGTCTCGTCTCCCAGGATCCCCCGGACTGCGTTGAGGGCGGCGTCGACGGGGCCTACGCCGATGTCGGCAAGGACCTTCTCCTCGCCCCGGACGACGGCCCTAACCGTCGCCGTAGATGTGAGGGTGTTTCCTGTCATCACCGCCAGCTCCTTCAGGATCACCGCCTGCTTCTCCCTCGCCAGCTCGCCTATGACCACCTCTGCGATCGTCTGGAGGTCGGCACCGGTGACGCACTTACCCTTGTCCCCCAGGTCTTTCACCCTCTCCAGGATCTCCTGCAGCTGCCCGTCGTCGGGGGTGTACCCCATCTCCGAAAGGGACTTTTTGACGGCGTGTCTTCCGGTATGCTTTCCGAGGACGATTCTCCTCTTGTGCCCCACCATCTCCGGGGTCATGATACCAGGCTCGAAGGTGTCGGTCCTCTCCAGGACGCCGTGGCTGTGGATACCGCTCTCGTGGGCGAAGGCATTCTCGCCGACGATGGGCGCCGTCCTCGAAATCCTCACCTCCGAGAGCCTCTCGACGAGCTTCGCCGTCTCGTAGAGGTAAGGGGTATTGATGGAGGTCACCGCCCCGTACATCGAGGTGAGGGACATCACCGTCTCGGCGAGGTTGGCGTTGCCGGCCCGCTCCCCCAGGCCGTTGGCCGCCACCTGGACCTCTCTAGCCCCCGCCTCGAAGGCGGCGAGGTTGTTGGCGACGGCCAGGCCGAAGTCGTTGTGGCAGTGGACGTCCACCACCATATTCTTCGTCCCCTCGCAGATCTCCTTCACCAGCCTGTAGAAGGTCGTAGGAACCGCCACCCCCACGGTGTCGGGGATGTTGATGATGTCGCAGCCCGCCCCCTCTACCGCCCCGAAGATCTCCTTGAGGAAGGGAAGGGGCGTTCTTGTGGCGTCCATCGCCGAGAAGAGGCAGATCCTCCCGTGATCTTTTACGTACTCTACCGCCTCCACCGACTGGGCGACTATCTCCTGGAGGCTCTTTTTGATGGTGTGCTGGATCTGGATCTCCGATGTGGAGACGAAGACGTGGACCATATCGACACCGGCGTCCAGGGAGGCGTCGATATCCTTTCTGATGATCCTTGCAAGGCCGCAGACGTCGGCAGAAAGCCCTTCGGCAGCCACCATCTTCACCGCCTCGAAATCGCCGCGAGAAGATACCGGAAAACCGGCCTCGATGACGTTGACGCCGAGCTTATCGAGCTGCCGAGCGATGGTGATCTTCTCTTCCGGGGTCAGGGAGACGCCGGGGGTCTGTTCACCATCCCGGAGGGTGGTGTCGAAGATCCGAACCTTTTCTCCACGAAGCGCTTCGATGTTATAGAAAACGATCCCACGCAGATGACTCTTGCGCCATGAGACCTGAGATGGTTCCGGCCCTATAAAACTTTTTGCCAGAAAATGGGGGGGCGACGCCCGCCAGAGGCTTGCAGGCGAGGGACGCCCATCCCCCGGAAGTTCAGCTACTCTTCTGCCTGCTTTCGATCCTCTTCTGAACCGTCATCTATCGCCCCCTCCTCCTCCCCGGACTTGGAGGGGGGCGACACCAGCTGCGAGGTTACGGTGGGGGTGATCTTGTGGCTCTCGATGTACCGGACCTCTTTGAGGTCGAGGAGCCTCATGGCCATCTCAGCTACCCCCCGCCTTATCATCGGCCACTCCTTGTAGTAGCTCATCTCCCAGGGGGAGTCGATCTCGGCGACGTCCCCCTCCAGAACCTCGGCCTTCAGGTCGATCTTGGCGAAGATCTTGATGAGGCCTGCAAGCTTCTCCTGCCGCTCTTCGATCCGCTCGTCGATGGTGTAATCGTACTTTACGACCTTGTCGGCGAGGATGTGGTTGTAGTCGATCCTCGCCTTCCTCCCGATGATCCGAGTCAGGGTTCCCATCTTCCCATCTACCGAGACCCTCAACCCGATCTCAGGCCTCTCCCCCTTGAACTTGGTGAGGGGTATCAGCTCGACATTCTCGGGGTCCCGGATGCCGTAGGCCTTCTCGGGGGGGACCTCCACGCTCCCGGAGCTTCCGATCTCTTTTCCTATCAGCTCGTCTTTGAACCCCTCCACCACGTCCCCGGACCCGATCACTATGAGGGCGGGCCCGTAATCGACGCCATCCTCGTATATGTCGTTCTCCATGGCCACATCCCGGTTCGTGGTGGATATCACCCGCCCGTCTACGCTCTCGGTGTAATCTACCTTGATGAAATCGCCGTCTTTTACCGTCATCTCAAACTCCGTCCTTGAAAGGGTAATCAGCTGGGGGGCTTTCAGCCTCCTATATTAAGTAGTCTGCTATATTCTCCACGATCGTCTGCTCGCAGTAGACGCACCTGAGGACCACGGGGTTTTTGCTTTTTACGAGGAGATGGGACTTGATCGGCTCGCTGGTGTTGGATATGCATGAGGGGTTAGGACACCTCAAAACCCCCACGATCAGGTCCGGGATATCGACGGTCCGCTTCTCGACGACCTTCCTGTCTCGGATTATGTTGATCGTCGCCCCAGGGGCGATGAGGGAGATCTTGTTGACCTCTTCCTCTTTGAGCTCCCGGTCCTCCACCTTGACTACGTCCTTCCTCCCCGACCTGCGGCTGGCTACGTTCATCAGGACGCTTATCGTCGCCTCCGTCGTCCGATCTATCCCCAGGATCTTGAGGACGTTGAGCGCCTGGCCCGCGGGGATGTGGTCGATGACCGTCCCGTTTCCGATGGGGGTCACCCTCAGCTTCATCTCGTCGTCATTCAAGCCCATCACCCACCAGCATCTTGAGAAGCGCCATCCTCACCGGTACGCCGTAGAAGGACTGCCTGAAGTATACGGCGTGGCGGGTCTCGTCCACCTCCGGCTTGATCTCGTCGACCCTGGGGAGAGGGTGCATGATTATAAGCCGGTCCCTCGCACCCTCCAGATTCTCAGTCCCGATCCTGTAGCTTCTGGCTACCTTCTGGTACTCATAGGGGTCCGGGAACCTCTCCTTCTGGATCCTGGTGATGTAGAGGACGTCCACCTCACCGAGGACGTCGTCGAGGGCGTGGGTTTCGCGGACGATCGTCCCGTTCCCCGCCAGGTCCGCCTTGATCCGGTCCGGCATCTCCAGAGTCGGGGGCGATACCAGGGTTATCTCTGCACCGTAGAGCGCCAGGGCGTAGGCGAGGGAGTGGACGGTCCTCCCGTACTTCAGGTCGCCGACGAGGGCGATCTTGAGATCGTCGAGGCTGCTCTCCTTCCTTATGGTGTAGAGGTCGAGGAGGGTCTGGGTGGGGTGGTGGCCTGCGCCGTCCCCGGCGTTGAGGACCGGCACTGGCGAGAACTGGGAGGCGAGACGGGCCGATCCCTCTTTGGGGTGGCGGATGACCAGGGCGTCGGCGTAGGCGCCTATCACCCTAATGGTGTCGGCGAGGGATTCACCTTTGGCCATCGCCGACCCCTCGGCGGGGCCGAGGTTGAGGGTCTTGCCGCCGAGGCGCATCATCGCCGTCTCGAAAGAGAGGCGAGTTCTGGTGGACGGCTCGAAGAAGAGGAGGGCGAGGATCTTCCCTCTGAGCGCCTCGCACCTCCCGCCTCGGGCGCTGGGCTCCAGGGACTCGGCGAGGTCGAGGACGGAGTCGATCTCGTCCCGGGAGAACTCCCGCATCGAGATGACGTGCCTCTTTGCGAACATGTTCCGACCTTCCGCTCCTTTGGGATATAACGCTTCTGGATCAGAAGAACTTGGAGGCGAGGGTCGCCCTCGTCTCGCAGGAGTCGAGGACGGGACAGCCGGTGCACGGAGCGTCCCGGGGCCGGTCGGGGAGCTTTCCGCCGTTGATTGCCCTCACCCGGTCCCGGATCCGAAGGACCCTCCTCCGGTCGGAGCTGCGAAGCTCCACCTCCCGGACCTCTCCGGCCCAGGGGTACTCCACCAGCCCGCGATCGATCCGGAGGTTCATCCGGTCTTCCAGGAGGATGGCGTACCCTGTGAGCCGGAGCCGGTCGCTCCGCCAGACGCCGTTCTCGGGAGGGCGGTCGGTCTTTATCATCGATGGGATCAATTCCCTCCCTTTCGTCCCGTCCCCCTTCCCCCTCGATACGACCCGGTCGACCCTCCCGGAGAGGCCGAGCCGGTCTGACCGGAGCTCGAGGTCCACCTCGGAGGGGCTGAGGAGGCCGAGATTCGGCGATAGCTTCGATCCGAGATCTCCCACCACCTCACCGACAGCCTCCGCCGCGGCGAGGAGGTCGGCGGGGTTGATCTCATCGCGAAAGATCGTTGGAAGCTCGAATTTGGCCCTCTCTAGGCTCTCCCGGAGGAAGGCCTCCAGGTCTGCTCCCCCTTCCGGCTCGAACTCCGATAGGGAGAGGGCCACCTCCCTCATCAGGAGGTTTGAGAGGTTCGCCGCCTCCGGCCAGACCCTCCTCCCCATCGCCTGGAAGTAGACGAGCCGCGGACATCGGAGGTAGAGGTAGATGTCGGAGATCCTCACAGGCTCTGCCATATACAGATCAATGTTGTTCCATATTTAAAAAGATATTGAAGAGTTTTTGGTCGAAGGAACAGGTTAATCCCTGAAGATCCCTAGAATAAAGGCAGAAGGTCTAGATGCCTTCAGCTTAAATGAGATGGAGATGAGCGAAAAAGGAGCTAAAGGAGCGATAATATTTCCCGACCACCTCTTCCGGGACCATCCGTCCCTTCGAGACCCGGAGGTATCGGTGGCATTTCTCGTTGAAGAGGATCGATTCTTCTCCGAGTTCAGGTTCCACAAAAAAAAGCTCCTCCTCCTGAGGGCATCCCTCAAGCATTATAGAGAGATGCTGGAGGGGATGGGACTACAGGTCGAATACCTGGAGAACAGGCCTGAAGAGACCCTATCGGACCTCTTCGCCGCCCTTAGAGACCGGGGGATAAAGGCAGTGAGGGCCGCGGAGATCGTCGACCACCCCCTGAGATCGTCCCTCTTTGAGGGGGCCAAGGTGCTTCCGGTCAGAGTCGAGGTCGACGAATCCCCGGGATTTCTGACGCCGAGCTCCGTCGTCGAGGAGTTCTTCCGGGGGACTGATCGCCGCTCTATGGCCCCCTTTTACCGCCAACAGAGGCGGAGGCTCGATATCCTCATGAAAGACGGAAGGCCCGTCGGCGGAAGGTGGAGCTATGACTCCGAGAACCGGAAGCGTCTTCCGGAGGATCAGGAGATACCGCCGCTCCCGGCCCTCGAAGAGAGCCGCCACGTCCGGGAGGCGAAGGGGTACGTCGAAGAGAAATTCTCAGAAAATCCCGGCTCAGTGGAAGGGTTCAACTATCCTACTACCCATGAAGAGGCGGAGCTCTGGCTCAGGGACTTCCTGGAGAAGAGGCTTGCCCACTTCGGCGACTACGAGGACGCCATGGGGGCCGACGACCCCTTCCTATTCCTCTCCCTCCTCTCTTCCTCCCTCAACACCGGCCTTCTCACACCCCGGGAGGTTCTGGATAGGACCCTAGACCACGCCAGGAAGGCCGCCGTCCCCATCAACTCCTTGGAGGGTTTCATCCGGCAGATCATCGGATGGCGCGAGTTCATGAGGGCGGTCTACCTCCTCGAAGGGGAGAAAGAGAGGAGATAGAACTTCTGGGGCCACCACGAGAAGATCCCGCCATCTCTATACAATGGGACGACAGGAGTCCTGCCGGTGGACCGGGTCGTATCCCGGGCGCTGGATCACGCCTACACCCATCATATCGAGAGGCTGATGGTCCTCACAAACTTCATGAACCTCGTCGAGATCGACCCCGCCGAGGTCTATCGGTGGTTTATGGAGATATTCATCGACTCCTGCGACTGGGCGATGATCCCCAACGTCTACGGGATGTCCACATACGCCGACGGTGGGCTCATCACCACGAAGCCCTACATAAGCGGCTCAGCTTACATCCGGAGGATGGGGGACTATCCGGCAGGGGAGTGGCAGAAGGTCTGGGACGGCCTATTCTGGCGGTTTCTCGACCTTCATCGGGAGGTCTTCAAAGATAACCCCAGGACGAGAGTCCTGGCATCCCAGCTCGACCGGATCGGCGAAGAGAAGATGAAGGGGCATAAGAAGGAGGCAGAGAAGTTCCTTCGCGGTCTGAGGTCTGAGAGGGGCAGGCGATGACGATCCGACCAAGGGAGCGGCGTGAAGCGGGCGGTGTGAAGCCGTTCCAGCTTTTATCCGCCCTAGACCTCCCATAAACCTCAAAAACCTTCATATAATTTGGACCTGTAGTTTTATGGAAATGGGGGTTATCATGGACACGATCTTCGCAGAGAGGCGAGCCCTGAGGATCTGGTTTGCTGTAGCGGTGGGTGTTATCTCGATCATGACTCTATCTCATGGAGTTGGTGGCGTGGAACAGGACGCTTCCGGGTACAAGCTTCCTCTTTCGACAGAAGATATCGATAATTACGAGGATTTCGCCTCCAAGGTGCCCCTGAGCCCTGAAGAGGTCCATCGGATCGAAGAGAACGGCTTTGTGGTGATCGATGACCCCTTCTCCCCGCGCCGGGACGATATGACGGCGCCGTACAAGATCCTGAAGAGGATTGAGGTTCCCATCTATGTGTCCGTCGACTCCCTCCTCCACGCATACCACATCCAGTTCGGCGAGACGCTCCGGGGGATAGAAGAGGAGCACTTTTACGACGACCTCTGGTCTATCACCGAAGATATGCTGGCCAGGTCCCAGGCCGACTACGAGGCGTCATCCGGCGAGGCGAAGAAGGCGGCGAAGATGAACGTCGCCTTCTTCTCGGTGGCGCTGGGCCTCCTTTCGCCTACGGCAGACCAGCTCTGCCCGGGAGGCGGCCGGGAGTGCGACGAGAGGAGCTTTGAGGGGTCCTACCCTTACTTCACCCCCGAGGAGCTGGAGGAGAGGAGCTTTGAGATACCGGCCCTGGTGGAGGGAGAGGTCGCAGCAGAGCTGGCCCTGATCGAGGGCCAGTCCGGGTTCTCAAAGTCGCCGGTATTCGGCTATGACGAGGACTACTCCCAGTACAGGCCCCGGGGCCACTACACCCGATCCGAGCGGCTGAAGAACTACTTCCAGGCGATGGTCTGGTACGGGAGGATGGGATTTCTCCTCAAGGGATGCGAAGGCGGATGCATAGTCTCCGAGGAGGAGGCCCGGATCCAGACCCTGGCAGCGAGCATGATAGCAAGAAATCTCCTCGAAGACCCCGACTCCAAGGGGCGGTGGGAGAGGATCTACGACATCACATCGTTTTACGTCGGCTTCGCCGACGACCTCGGCCCTTATGAGTACAACGAAGCCATCGACGGGCTCTTCGGCTCTGTCCCGGCCCAGGACCTATCCGCCGAAGACCTCTCCCTCCTGAAGGCGACCCTTGCGGCGGAGAGGCCGCCCCGGATCTTCGGCGGAACTGGGATCGACTCCCCTGCCTGCATGATCGAGCCCCCCTTCACCCCCGAGCAGGCGGACGAGTGCCTGGCGGCGACGGCGGGCCTGCGGTTCATGGGGCAGAGATTCGTCCCCGACTCGTACATATTCCAGAAGCTGGTGATCCCCAACGTCGGCGGCTTCACCGGGGAGGGCGACCCCTTCACCTGGGGCTCCTACGGACGCCACTTCCCCCGGGGGCTCGACATCATGGGGGTCCTGGGATCGGTCCGGGCCGACGAGATCCTGGACGCTCTGGAGGACTCTAGCTACACCGACTACTCGATACGGCGGGGGGAGCTTGAAGAAGAGTTCGGGACCCTGAAGGAAGACGACTGGCAGAAGAACCTCTACTGGTCGTGGCTCTACGCCCTGAGGCCGCCGCTCGAAGAGCCCGACCCCGGAAGCCCCGCCTTCATGAGGACGGTGGCCTGGGAGGATAAGGCCCTGACGACCGCCCTCGCCTCCTGGACGGAGCTACGCCACGACACCATCCTCTACGCTAAGCAGAGCTACACCCTCCGGGCGATCTCCATGCCCCCCGAGGAGCCCGAGGCCCAGATAGGGTTCGTCGAGCCCGTCCCCGAATTATATAGGCGGCTCCTCATCCTCGCGACGATGAACCGGGAGGGACTGGAGGCGGCGGGCCTTCTCGACGACCTCTCCCAGAGGAGACTGGAGAGGCTGGAGACGATCCTGACAAAGCTGGAGGAGATATCGAGGGCGCAGCTTGCAGGGAGGCGGCTGACGGTGGAGGAGGTGGCCTTCATCGGCGACTTCGGGGAGGCTCTGAACGGGCTCCTGGAGGGGGTAGACGATAGATCGAAGAAGACGACGATCGTCGCCGACGTCCATACCGACGCCAACTCCGGCCTCGTCCTGGAGGAGGCGGTCGGATACGTGAGGCTAGCCGTCGTCGCCTTCGAGGACCCCGACGGCGAAATCCGCCTGGCTGCGGGGCCGGTCTACAGCTACTACGAGTTTTTGCAGCCTATGGACGAGAGGCTCACCGACGAGGCCTGGCGGGAGATGCTGGCGGATAGCCCACCCGCCGACCCCGAATGGACGGCGAGCTTCGCTGGCTGGCTCCCCCCCTCGGTCCTGGGATCGGAGCCGGCGGCAGAGGTCGGGAAGGGGACCGCCGATATCCGGCTGGAGGAGTTCGAGGTGAGGATAGGCTGGAACCTGAAAGATGGTTGGTACGCCGACTGCACCATCACCCTCGCAAACTCCGGGGACGCTGAGGGGACGGCCAACGTCGTCTTAGAGGACGGCGGGGGTAACCTCCTGCGGGAGCTGGTGGTGGCAGTCCCGGGGAACACCACGGTGACGGAGCGGGCGAAGGTCGACATCTCCGGCAAAAGCCGCCAGGTGAACTCTAAATTGGTGGAGGGATGAGGGGGCGGAAGGGCTGGGGGCTCCTTGGCGGTAGGCCAGGTCGGGATCGATCAACTTTGGATATATCAGCGTAGCCTCGAGCAGCCAAGGGATCAAGCTTCACAGAAGGTGCGAATAGATCATGAAAAGAAAATGGCAGCACGATAGGGGACTGGAGGCGAGGATGCTCTTCACCATGTTCCTCCTCGTCCTCGTTTATCTCGCCTTCCTCGCGGTCCTGGCGAGCCAGGGCGCCGGGATGGTGACGATGCTCGTCTTCATAAGCGCATTCATGCTCCTCCAGTACTTCTTCTCCGACAGGCTCGTCCTCAAGTCCATGGGCGCCAGGATCGTCTCCGAGACGGAGGAGCCGCAGCTCCACCAGACGGTATCAAGGCTCTGCGCCATGGCGGACCTGCCCAAGCCCCGGATAGCCGTCGTAAACACCCCGATGCCCAACGCCTTCGCCACCGGCAGAAGCCCGAATAACTCCGTGGTGGCGGTGACCACCGGCATCATGCGTCAGCTCTCGGCGGCGGAGCTGGAGGCGGTCCTCGCCCACGAGCTGACCCACGTCAAGAACCGGGACGTTATGGTGATGACGATAGCAAGCTTCCTCTCCACCGTCGCCTTCTTCATCGTTCGGTACTCCTTCTTCTTCGGGGGCGCAGGCTCCAGCCGGGGGAAGGGCGGGGTCGCTGCGGCCTTCTTAGTCTCCGTCGCCGTCTGGATCATAAGCAGCCTCTTGATAAGGTCCCTCTCCCGCTACCGGGAGTTTGCCGCCGACCGGGGCGCCGCCGTCATCACCGGCCAGCCCTCAAACCTCGCCTCGGCCCTGATGAAGATCAGCGGGGTGATGCCCCGGATACCGAAGGAGGACCTGCGGAAGGCGGAGGGGATGAACGCCTTCTTCATAATCCCCGCCGTCTCCGGCTCGTCGCTGATGAACCTCCTCTCCACCCACCCCCCCGTGGAGAAGAGGATCGCAGCCCTGGAGAGGATAGGAAAGGAACTGGGGAGATCCTGAGCTTATGTCGTGTTGAGGTTTAGGTGAGGTCGAGTTTAGATGAGGTCAGTTGAGGTTGTGGTGAGGCGGATATGAGGCTAAAGATCTTGGATGCGATCCTGGGAAAGAGCACGCTGCCGAAGTCGAAGCTCGACCGGCTCTTCGCCATATCGACGGCCAGCATCACCCTCCAGGCCAACCTCGGTCTCTCGCCGGCGGGGAAGGCCGGGATCTGCTTAAAGCCCATCGAGTCGTCGAGGTACGAAGCTGCCAGGTCCGAGATCGAGGAGCTCCTCCGTTACAGCTCCGCTGAGACGGGGACGAGCTTCAAGCTGGAGAAGGACGAGTACCGGTACCTCTGGGTCGTCCTGGAGGACACCGACTTCGACGACCTGGTGGCGACGGTCCACCTGGTCAGCACGACGATGACCGACCACGGCTTCGGCGAGCAGCTCCTCTGCGCCCTCTACGGCTTCCTCGGGAGGGAAGGCCCCGTCTATTGGATATACAGCTTCAAAGGCGGGGCCTACTACCCCTTCGTCCCCAAAAAAGGGCATGAGAGGGACAACTCCCAGGAGTTTCGGCTCCGGGCGGTGATGGAGGGGGAGCTACCGATCGAGAAGGATCTGGAGAAGTGGTATCCTCTGTGGGGGATACCATTATAGTACGGTGAAGCCGTCGATAAGAATCCAAGGAAAGCGAGACCTGATCTGGACATTTACGCCACTTTGTGAAACTCTTATTTTGATAGGACTTACGCAGTTGACGGAAGATATTTAGATGATTCGGTCCATCCAAATACAAACACAAATATGAGGTGACGTATAAAATTGAATCCACCCAAGTGTTGCGACCTGGACTATATCCACTTTCTGATGGCTGCTGCCAACGTTTTTACGTGTACCGAAGCAGCTCGATGTTATCCGGAGGGGTCAGATTCACCCTCCCACGATGCATTTACTCGACTTCTACAAAGATGGCCGCCAGATACGGAGGCATTGTGGATCGAATCATCACATCTCGTTCGGCCTGGTGAAGGGATCTTAATCGTGGACGATACCACTTTAGACAAGCCTTATGCAAAAAAGATGGATTTAGTTTACCGACAATATAGTGAGAAGCATCATAGTGTTGTTAATGGGATCAATATTACTACATTGGTATGGACAGATGGAAATTCCGTAATTCCTGTTGATTTTCGGATCTATGACAACTGCAATGATGGAAAGACCAAGAACGATCACCTCCAGGACATGTTGGAAAAAGCAAAGGAACGAGGCTTCCGACCTGATTTCGTTCTGTTCGACAGTTGGTATTCCAGCTTAGATAATCTCAAAAAAATCCGTGGCCATGGGTGGCATTGGCTAACTCGACTCAAGAAAAATCGACTGGTAAATCCCGATAAAACAAAAAACGTTCAGATCTCAACAATAGACATTCCTTCAGATGGTAGAAATGTCCACCTGAAGGGTTATGGATTTGTCAAAGTGTTCCGGATAGTTTCCAAAGACGGTGACGAAGAACATTGGGCAACTGACTTGATCGACATGGAAGAACCAGATCGAAAAGAGCTGGCAAAAAGATCTTGGAAAATAGAAGAGTATCATCACGGAATAAAACAGTTTTGTGGCGTAGAACGATGTCAAGCGCGGAATGGGAAATCCCAGAGGACACATATACTGTTCTCAATAAGAGCATTTCTGAGATTAGAAGTCGAAAGAATCAGAACTGCTCGAAGCTGTTTCGAGAGCAAGCAAAGTGTCATTCGAAATGCTATAAAAGAATATATAAAATATCTAAATTATAATGTCTCAGCCACGCTAACTGCGTAAGTCCTATATTAGACAAGAAACCTTAGCAAATCTTGCACGAGCAACATCCTTCGACCCAAAGATCTTAGAAAGTGTTGCAGAGGCCTGTAGACAAGCATCCTTGAAGACAAGAAAGGAGTTAGATGCAACCAAAGAAAATCACACTGATTTAGATGATATGGAAAACGAAAAATAATATAATATTTTTGATTTGCAGATAGATGATATATCCCACCGCTTATGTCTGATCTTCAAACTGTCGTCGTCATGCTGGACAGAGGTCTGATTGGCCTGCATCGCACTTCGCCACCCCCCTCCGAAGCCCTTTTTTCCCTCCGCAACCAAAACCCTCGCCATGAACCTCAAACAGATCGGCGTAATCCACTCCCCCTTCAAGACCAGGGCCGAGGCCCCCTTCCAGGGTAGGCATTCCGAGGAGATATGCGAGGTGGAGGTCTTCGAGGAGTTCCTTGCGGGGCTCACCGACGTCGAGGGGTGCACCCACCTCTTCCTCCTCTACTGGCTCGACCGGGCCGATAGAAAGATGCTCAAGGCCTTCCCACCCCACGACGGCAAAGAGCACGGCGTCTTCGCGACGAGGTCGCCGAACCGGCCCAATCCCATCGGCCTTGGGGTCGTCGAGCTCCTCGGCGTTGTCGGCGGGAGGCTTCGGGTCCGGGGTCTCGACGCCCTGGAGGGGACGCCGCTTCTGGACATCAAGCCCTACTTCTCGGAGGTCGACAGCATCCCCGACGCCACCGTCGGCTGGAGGAAGTGATCGGCGGGTGCTCTCATCCCGAGAGAAAGGCGTATATATTCCCGATCGGTTCAGGTAGCGCCACCGAATATTAGCCGCCGGGCCCCGAAATAAAGCTAGAGAGCTGCCATCCTCCATGTACGACCCCCAAATCCTATATCAGGCGATCTCGCCCTCCGGGAACTTCTCCCTCGCGGTTCTGGCGGCGGTACTCATAGCCATCGCGGGAAGGCAGCTTCTGCGAACGAGGGTGATGATCTGGCAGATCATGTTCGGCGGGGCCGTCGCCGTCCTCATCTCGGGCTCTATATCCCCCGCCGACGCCGCCAGGTCGATCAACATCGACGTGATCCTCTTTCTGGCCGGGATGTTCGTCGTTGGAGTGGCCCTGGAGGAGAGCGGCTACCTCGCGAGCCTCGCCAGCCGGTTCTTCAGACGGGCGAGGAACGTCGACGAGCTCGTCCTCGCGATCCTCTTTGGCGCCGGCATCCTCTCTGCGCTCCTGATGAACGACACCCTCGCCATCGTGGGAACCTCCCTCCTCATCCACTTCGCGAGGAAGTACGAGATATCGGCGAAGCTCCTCCTCCTATCCCTCGCCTTCGGGGTGACGATCGGGTCCGTCGCAAGCCCCATCGGAAACCCCCAGAACCTCTTGATAGCTCTGGGCGACGGCATCCCAAACCCCTTCGTCACCTTCTTGCGATACCTGGCCCTCCCCACCGTCGCAAACCTCCTCCTCGCCTATGGGGCTCTGAGGATCTTTTATTGGAGGGAGTTTGGGGATCGGGTCCTAAACCACGGCCGGGAGTACGTGGTCGATCGTCACCTCGCCCACCTCTCCAGGATCTCCCTCTTCCTGGTGGTGGCCCTCATAGCAGTAAAGATCGTATCCGTCTCTCTCGGCTTCGGCTCCCCCTTCGGGCTGACGGAGATCGCCCTCATCTCCGCCCTCCCCATCTTCCTCGCGAGCCCCCGGAGGGTCGAGGTCGCAAGGAAGGTCGACTGGCGGACCCTCGTCTTCTTCGCCTCGATGTTCGTCCTGATGGAGAGCGTCTGGAACGGAGGCTTCTTCCAGGGGGCGCTGCACGGCTCTGGCCTCGATCCGACATCGGTCCCGGTCATCCTCGCGACGAGCGCCCTCCTCAGCCAATTTATATCCAACGTCCCCTTTGTCGCCCTCTACCTCCCCCTCCTCTCGGCCTTCGACGGTTCCGTCCTGGGGATGATGGCCCTCGCCGCGGGGTCGACGATCGCCGGGAACCTCACGATCATCGGGGCGGCGTCGAACGTCATCATCGTCCAGAACGGCGAAAGGAAGGGCGCCGTCATCACCTTCACCGACTTTACAAAGGTGGGGGCACCCCTGACGGCCGCAAACCTCCTCGTCTACTGGATCTTTCTTGGACCCTTCTTTTGTCCGTAGGTCCCCATCTCCAACGGCAAAAACCCGACATGTATTTAGGGGCAGAGAGATCAACTCCATGAGGCCAGGGGTCGCCCTCTGGCGGAATGAACGATCGAATGCTAGATGATAACGCAGAAGAGACCCCATCAAAAACGGCTAACTCCCAAAACCTCAAGAGTTGATCTCGGATGATCCTCAGGTCATGCATAAAGAAGTACAAGACCGACACCCATCGGGCCTTCTCTCCGGAGGAGACCCTGGAAAGGATAGCGCCCAAGATGGAGCTGGCGGGAATCACCAGGGTAGCGGATATCACCAACCTCGACAGGATCGGGATCCCGGTCTTCTCCAGCATCAGGCCTGGGGCGGATAAGGGGGCGATCTCCGTCTACAACGGCAAGGGCGCCACCCCCGCCGAGGCAAGGGTCTCGGCTATGATGGAGGGGATAGAGCGGTACTCCGCCGAGGTCCACGACCGAAAGCTCCGGGTCGAGTCCTTCTCGATGCTGAAGGCGGAGGCCGAAGCCGTCGGCCCCAGATCTCTCGCCCTCCCCCAAGAGGCGGACCCCGAATTGGCGATCCCTTGGGTCTTGGGCTACGATCTGATGGGGCAAGAGGAGGTGATGGTCCCGGCGAGCGCTGTCTTCCACCCCCTGCCGATGGAGTACCCCCAGCTCTTCAGGACGAACACCAACGGCCTCGCCTCGGGGAACGTCCTGGAGGAGGCGGTCTTCCACGGCCTCTCGGAGGTGATCGAGAGGGACGCCTGGTCCCTGGCAGAGGCGGTGAAGGATACCGGTCCCCTGGTCAGCGACGTCGAAGACGGCCTGGCGGCCGACCTCCTGGAGAAGTTCGCCCGGGCCGAGGTGGAGGTCAGAATAAAAGATATCACCAGCGACGTCGGGATCCCCACCATAGCCGCCGCCTCCGACGACCTGAGGCTGAAGGATCCCGCCCTCCTCACCATCGGGATGGGGACCCACACCTCCGCCGAGGTCGCCGTCCTCAGGGCCCTGACGGAGGTCGCCCAATCGAGGCTCACCCAGATCCACGGGGCGAGGGAGGATACGACTACGGCGGACTTCAGGAGGGAGATCGGCTACGAGAGGACGAAGCGGCTCAACAGGCACTGGTTCGCTGACTCCGATAGAGAGCTATTCTCCGATATCAGGTCTCAGGACAGCGAGGACTTCCTCGACGACATCCACTTGATGCTGAAACGGCTGAAAGAGGCGGGGATGGAGAGGGCGATCGTCGTCGACCTCACCCGGGAAGAGATCGGCGTCCCCGTGGTGAGGGTGATCGTCCCGGGCCTTGAGATGAGCGCCGTAGACCCGGACCGCCGGGGTCGCAGGTGGAGAGATGAGGTCAAGAGACATCGTAGTCTTTCTCGGGCCCAGCGTCGATAGGGCCACGGCAGAAGGGGTCCTCTCCGCCGACTACAGGCCCCCCGCTCGGAGGGGCGACGTCTTCAGGGCGGCGGAGGAAGGAGCCCGGATCATCGGGATCATCGACGGAGTATTCTTCCAGGATAGCGCCGTCGGCCACAAGGAGGTCCTCGCCGTCCTGGAGATGGGGGTCTTTGTCGTCGGCGCCTCCAGCATGGGGGCGCTCCGGGCCGCGGAGCTGGAGCCCTTCGGGATGGAGGGGGTCGGGGAGATCTACCGGCTCTACCGGGATGGGGTGATCATCTCCGACGACGAGGTGGCCCTCATCTTCGATCCCATCAGCTACCGACCGCTATCCGAGCCCCTGGTCAATATCAGGGATAACGTCAGAGCCGCCCGGAAGGGGGGATACATCAGAGACGAGGCCGCGGCTTCGATCCTCGCGGCGGCATCGTCCCTCTACTTCCCCCAGAGGAGCTACGACCGAATCTTGGAGGCGGCGGAGGAGCTCGACGAGGCGGACGAAGAGGGGTTCAGGAGGTTCCTTGCTGAAGAGATGAGGGACCTGAAGAGGAGGGACGCCCTCCTCGCCCTGGCCCGGATAAAGGAGATGGCTGGAGATATGGACCGGATAAAAGAGAAGGCAGGAGATATACGATGATAATGGTGAAGGCCTTCGGGAGGTTCCGCGACCCCCTGGGGTTGGAGATGAAAGTCGACCTCGCCGCCGGCTCTACAGTCTCAGACCTATTGGAAACCCTGGCATCGATCTCTTCCGACCTCAGAGATCAGATCTTCGACTCCTCCGGCCAGGTGAGAGAGGACGTGAACGTCATGGTCAACGGAAGGCACTTCCTCACCCTGAAGGGTCCGCAGACCCACCTCTCGGAGGGGGACGAGGTGGCCCTCTTCCCGGCGGTGGTAGGCGGCTAGAAGCCTGCGCGGGATCTTCATAGGTCCAGGAGATTTAAGCTTCAGAAAGGCGATGGACCTCTCGGAAGGCTCTCTCCACAAAAAGAGAGGTTTAAGTATGCTTTCCGCCGATGGGATGATCATGGAAAGCTCTGGTGAAATGGCGCCTGTGACCGGATCAGGCAGGAGGGTCCTCATCCTCCTGGGCTGCCCCGAGGTCCCGGTCCAGACGAGCATAGCCCTCTATTTATCGTTCAGGCTGAGGATGAGAGGGGACGATGTGGTGGTGGCGGGAACCGGCGCCGCCCTAAAGCTCGCGAAGCTCGCCGATCCTGAGGGCCACTACCTCGGCGAGACGATGAACATCGACCGGTGCATCGCCTCCATCTCGGAGGGGAAGACGGACTTTGACCTCTGCTTCGCCTTCGCCCACAGCGACGCAGGGATCGCCTACGCCGGGACGGTCAGCTACATCTCGAAGGCGGAGCTCTACCTCCTCTTATTCGGGAGGGGAGCAGAAGATCTGGCCGAGACGGTGGAGTTCGACTGCATAAAGCTGGTGGCCAAGGCAGTCCATAACCCTGCACCCCTGAAGAAGCTGATAGACGAGGTGATAGATTGAGCTGCATCGATGAGCTGAAGTACGAGGTCCTCCTCTCCCAGTGCTCTTTCAAGGAGGCGAGAGAGTACATAAAAAACAACTTCAAGGAAGTGATCGAGGTTCCCCCCGGATACAGGATCTTCGACACCTTCCTCATCGGGGTCCCTCCGCTTTTCGTCGGAGTAGAGGGGGAGGATGTGATCATCCCCTTCACCAAGCCCTGCTACGGGACCTACGTCATGAGGATCAAAGGCGGAGAAGAGATCGAGAAGTTGAGGGCGAAGAGATGACGGTGACGGCATTTTCCTGTCCACGCGGCATCGCCGGGGAGAAGAGCCGGCTCATCAGACGGAGGGGTCCTGCCTGGACCGTCCTTTGAGAGGCGGCCCGGGGACCGAGGGAGAAGGTGGTGATTTCCTCCCCCTCCTCTGTAGGGATCGCCGGCGGGTGGAAGTTTGATAGAGATCGCTGACGAAGAATTTTCCATCGAAGAGATGGTCCAAAGAGCGAGACGGATCGATGCCGGCGCGGTCGTATCCTTCCTTGGGACCGTCAGAGACGACGGCATCCGGGGGATGGAGGTGGAGGCCTACCGGGAGGCTGCCCTGGAGGAGCTGGAGAGGATACGGGACGAGGCGATGGAGAGCTTCGACCTGATCTCCGTCGACGTCGTCCACAGGGTGGGTCATCTCTCGGTGGGCGACCCGATAGTCCTGATAGTCTGCGCCGCAGGCCACCGGCAGGCGGCCTTCGAAGGTTGCGAATATGTCCTGGAGGAGCTGAAGAGGCGGGCTCCCATATGGAAGAAGGAGATTTCGGATGGGGGAGAGCGCTGGGTATGAGATGGGGATTGGGGATATAAGAGGTCCCATCGCCGCCGTCAGACTATGGGGATCAGCCTGATGTTTCCCCTCTCGTCCCAGACGATGTAGTGGGGCTCGGTCCTGGGGACGAGGCCGTAGACGCAGAGCCCTCCGTTAAGCTCCTTGATGACGAAATATGTGTCTGCTATGTGAGAAGTCATTCTGATGCTCTTCTGGCCGGACTTCACCACCACCACGTTGACGTCGCTCGTCTCCTTCCACTTCTGGAACATCCGGCTGCTGGCGTTGAGCATCCTCTCGTAGCCGAAGGCGAACTCCATGGAGTCGAGGCCCATGACGTTGAGGATAGGCCTTCCCGTCTTCTCCTTCAGGAGGTCCCAGTTCTTAAAGAGCATCTCGTACCAGTGGTCTCGGTCGCTCCCCGGCTCCAGTACCATAACGTTGGAGGGGACGAAGACGTCCCTGGGGGTGAGCTGGTAGCCGATGGACGGAACGATGTGGACCGCCCTGCCGTTCTTGACGGAGTTGGAGGCGAGGGCGGTCAGGACCTGATAATACCTTTTGCCGACGCCCTGATCGATCTCCAGGACGTTGCAGGACCCCAGCTTCAGCCCGCCGGTGATCTTGTCGAAGTCGGCGATTCCCGTGGAGATGGAGTCGTCGGCGGGGTCGGCTATCCGGTCGCCGTCGCTGACTATGCTGATCCTGGGGCTTATATTCTCGGTGGACGGCTCGAAGTAGCGGAACCTTCCCTCGTGGAGGGTGCAGGTGTAGATCTTCTGCTTTATCTCTACAGATCTCAACTTCTCCAGCTCTATCTCCCGGGAGTACCTGGTCATCATCCCTTCATAGCGCCCATCCCCGGTGGAGTGGCCCGCCATCCTGACGTTCTTGAGGGTGATGACGCCGTCGACGATGTAGTCTAGGGGCAACAGGTCTGCCGACTCGCTGACGAAAATAAGATGGATCCCCATGTCCCGAGCGAACTCACAGATGTTCTGCTCAAGGCTGTGCTGAGCGTCGCCGAGGATGTGGGCTGTATAGTTTATGACGGCGTCCCAGCTGTCGATGACGATCATGGGATCGTCCATATCCTCGGCCTGGTCGAGGAACGCCTTGAAGAAGTCCAGCACCACCTCGTAGTTCGACCCCTCCTGACCTACGTTCTTGAGGCTCTCGAGGAGCATCTTCTGGGTGGCGTTGATGACGTTGCTCGAGGGGATTATCTCCTCTATCCAGGAGAAGATGGAGTATATCCGGAGGGGGTTTACCCTGGTGGAGATGTACATGCCGTTCATCTTCCGGCACACGCAGTTCATGATCTCCAGAGCTAGGGTCGTCTTTCCGGTCCCAGGCAGCCCCTTGATGAGGAGGGATTGCCCCTCTTCAACCTGGAAGAATTTATGGATCTCCAACGGTATGCGCTTATCTTGCATCCACGATCTCCGGAGTCAGTTGTTAACACGTATCATATATAAGTCTAATTTTCGACGGTTCCATCTCGTACTTTCGAGGCTTCCAGTTCGCCCCGGAGGATCTCCGCCGCGGCTCTTTCTATTCTGAGGATCTCTTCAAGAGTTTCATGATAGCACCCACCTTCTCAGGTTTGACCTTGAATGACATCGAGATGGTGACGTCGTCTGAAATCTCTTCAAGCTCGGCGACTATCGATAGGTTCAAGGTGGAAATATCAGGAGGGATCTCTTCTTCCCTCCCGGGGCGGGCCTCGAAGAGCTCGGAAGGCTCTTGATCTTCCCCAGATACAGCTGCCTCATCGGCCTCGGCCACCCTCCAGAGCTTGGAGGGGCCTACCTCCACAAACTTGCATTTGCCTTCAGACTTCAGGACTGAAAGGTACTTTATGGCAGTGGTCTTGCTCACCCCCGCCTGCTTTGCTACGTCGACGGTGGTGAGGCCGACCTCAGACTCCCTTATTGCCTTGAGGATCCTATCCTCGTAAGATGCCATATTTTATTCAGCCTCTTCCTCGGTCAATCGCGAACCCTCCAGCTCTCCTGGTATACGAACTTCGCAAATTAGTATCAGCTTCTCCTTTTTCGTATATAACGTTCGTGTCTGCAAAGTTGTCCCTCGACAGCAGTCAAACCATTTAAACCAGTAGATCCATAGTGGGCCAGTAGATCCCAGGAGGAGGCGATGACCGGCGAAGGCAGCTTCGATTCAGCAGAAGAAGATCGGGACGGCGAGGGGAAGAATGGGCCTTATGACCCCTCTAGCTGGCCTCCGATAAGGGGAGATTATAGGCTTGAAGATCCCGAATCACGGATAGCGGTGGTGACCCTCGCAAGCCACTTGAAGGCGGAGAGGTCGGCGATCTGGGGCCCCTGCAAGACGGAGAACCTGGGGGTCGAGAAGATCGTCGCCAACATCATAGCAAACTCCAACATCCGGTTCCTCCTTATATGCGGCGATGAATCGAAGGGGCACCTTCCAGGGAACTCCATCATCGCCCTTTACCAGAACGGGATAGACGGTGATGGGAGGATCGTGGGCTCCAGGGGGGCGATCCCCTTCATCGAGAACCTCCCCAAAGAGGCGATCGAAAGGTTCCAGAGGCAGGTGATTTTGATCGATCGGATCGGCCTCGTCGACGAGGGAGAGATCGAGAGGATAGTCGAGGCATACCGGGACCTTTCGGAGCCGTTCCCGGAGCCACCGATGGAGGTGGTGAAGAAGAGGGCGAGGCGGCCTATGGACGGGCCGTCGTCTGGGGACGCCGCCTTCGGCGAGGGTTTCATCCTGGACGCCTTCGCCTGGGTGGTGGCCGGGCCGATAGATGAGGGGTCTCCATCATAGATGCCGGGATGGGGACTGTATGACGGACCGACGAGGGAAAGAGGTTTTTATAATATGGGGCCAGATCCGAGCCGTTTGAAGGGCGGAAGGCCGGATCGACAGAGTTCTACAGAATCGATGACGCCGATAGACCGGTAGGGCCCGTAGGCGGGTAAGAGGCTGGCCCGCCCGGCCCCTTGCGGCCAAGGGATCCCGTCGCCGGAGGCGGATATAAGATGGCAGAGAAGAGGTTTGAAGATGGCATCTTCCTGATGCATACGGACAGGTTCGAGGAGGCGGTGGAGTTCTTCAAGGACTTCGTCGATATAGACCCCTCCGACGTCGAGGCGTGGTATAAGCTGGCGGTGGCGTACCTGGGGGCGGGAAGGCTCGATGAGGGCCAGGCGAGCGCCGAGAGGGCCGTCGACCTCGACCCCTCCAACCCGGAGCTGCTGGACCTCCTTGGCGGGATATCCTCCCTCAAGAACGACGACGAGGGAGCGTTGGAGTTCTTCGATAGAGCCATCGAAGCAAGGCCGGATCACATTCGGGGCTGGATCTCGAAGGTGATGACCCTTCGAAACCTCGACAGGATCGACGAGGCAGTGGAGGCGTATCGGCAGGGGGTCGAGAAGGCCCCAGCCCTCAGGGACCCCGATGAGTGGAACGACCTGGCGGGGGCGATATACGACCGGGGGGATTATCAGGCGGCGATAGACTTCCTCGACTTCCTCCTGACCCTCGAGCCGGAGGAGTCGAGCTACAAGTTCAACAAGCTCGGACCCCTCTCGAAGCTGAAGAGGTACGACGCCGTCGTAGACCTCGCCGAGGAGCTCATCGAATCGATGCCCGACTTCGTCCCAGGATGGATGGTGAGGGGGATCGCGCTTCTGGGGCTTGAGAGGTACGAGGAGGCGGTGGAGTCCTTCGACCAGGCGATCCTCCTCGACCCCACCGGTAACGAGGCTCGCGAGATGAAGAAGAGGACCCTCGAGTACCTGGAAGAGTTGAAGGGGTGAAGGGGCGGAGGGGTAGGCGAGGGATCCCCCGGCCTCGGTGGGTGGGGGTCATCGAAGCCGGGACTCAGGACCATTCGTTTTTTGAAGAAAGATCACGCATTCTGGTCCAAAGAGATCGAGGGTCGAGGCCTCAAAAGCCCTTTAGGCTTCAAAAGCCCTTTATATTGAGAACTGCTTAATAATCTCTGAGTAACCATGAGAAGGTCCGAGATCCTCCAGATCCTGGAAGCCCGCAGGGATGATCTGCTCAAGATGGGGGTGAAGAGCCTTGCCATCTTCGGGTCCGCCGCCAGGGACGAGGCCCGGCCGGAGAGCGACCTGGACATCCTGGTGGAGTTTGCCGGTCCTGCCACCTTCAACGGCTACATGGATCTGAAGTTCTTCCTGGAGGATCTTCTGGGCCGCCCTGTCGATCTCGTCACCAGGAGGTCTATCCGGCCGGGGTTGAAGGCGCGGATCGAGAGCGAGGCCCGATATGTCCAGGGACTACAGGCTCTATCTTGAGGATATGCAGATCTCCTGCAGGAAGCTTTTGCGGTATGCAGAGAACCTGGACTTTGACCTGTTCGCTTCAGATGAAGTCGTCCATGATGCCGTCGTTTACAACCTCGTAGTCCTGGGTGAGGCGGCCAAGCAGGTCCCGCCTCATTCAAGGAAGCGCTATCCTGAGGTTCAGTGGCGTAAGATCGCAGGTCTGAGGGATATCTCCGTTCATCGGTACTTCAGCCTGGACGAGGAGATAATTTGGGATATCCTTCAGAATGAGGTCCTCCCCCTCCTCGACAAGCTCGATCAGATAATGGATGATGAGGAGAATGATTAGAGGGTGAACGCTCAGGGGTTGCGTCAAAAGAAAAGTTTTCGGGATTGTTGGAGCCGAAAGCAGTTGGCCTGGGTCTCTCCTCATAGTATCAGTACCTGCTCGCCGACAATCCTCTCTTTCACAAGGGGACGGCGGGCGGCGCCGGGCGAGGGGCGGCCGCTTCCCCGCCGATCGCCTCCGCGGCCCCTCGATCCTCCTGATTCGTGAGGTCCATCGGGCTCATCTGATCCGATGACTCCGTCAGGATGTCGGCGTCGCCCTCGCGGGTCATAACGCCCCGGACGATCGGCCGAGAGAAGGCGGCCCGCGAGGGCGCTCGTTTCTCCAGAGGGCGGCGGGGACCACTTCCCGCCGCGATGCTTTTTAGCCGTCGTTCCGCACTAACGGTCTAATTTCCAAACATTTTCCCTATAATTTATAGCAAAGATTTATTAAATATCCCGTTATATGCGTTTTTTAGGGGTAGCATCTATGGAGATAAGAACTCTTCCACTAGATCATCTAGGTTTAGTTTCAGGCGTATTCGACCAGTTAGACATCGCTGATCTGATCGATGATAGGCTTCCTAAGAAGAGAAACCACAACCTGGAGCATTCAAGGCTCATAAAAGCTATGATACTGAACGGACTGGGCTACGTTGGCCAGAGACTATACTTGTTCCCGGAGTTTT